>DATCUG010000604.1:0-15831 GCA_036567525.1 Streptosporangiaceae bacterium
CTCTGCCGGGTGATCCGGGCCAGCCGGTCCATGTCCTGCCGCCAGTCGCCGGACGGGTCAGGCAGCGGCCGCCCGCCCTGCACCTCGTCGATCATCAGGTCCAGCAGTTCTTCTTTGGACGCGATATGCCAGTACAGCGACATCGTCCCGGCGTTCAGCTCGCGGGCCAGCCGGCGCATGGTGACCGCGTCCTGGCCTTCGGCGTCAGCCACCTGGATGGCCACCCGGACGATCTCGTCCCGGGACAGCGCGGCCGCCCGCCGGGGCGGATGCCGCTGCCCGCGGCGCTCCTGGGCATGCGCGCGCAGCCGGGCGGCCTGCCGGTCAGGGGTGCGTGACGCCAGGAAGGGTGCCCACAGCTCTTCGTCGTCGGGGTCCACGGCGCCTCCTCCCACTCCGGGCCAGCTGACCGGTTGCTGCCAGTGAACTTACCGGCCCACCCACTCCAGATTGCTCTCTCGTACGTTGTACTGCTATCGTACAGCGCACTGGTCTAGTACAGCGTACGAGAGACGAGGAGCAGCCGATGGGGGACATCCCGGCCATCGAGGCCGTGGGACTGGTCAAGTCGTTCGGCACCACCCGGGCGCTGGACGGCCTGGAGCTGTCCGTGCCCGCGGGCGGCATCCTCGGCATGCTGGGCCCGAACGGGGCGGGCAAGACGACCGCGGTCCGGGTGCTGGCCACCCTGCTCCGCCCGGACGCCGGGCAGGCCCGGGTGCTCGGCGCCGACGTGGTCAGCCAGGGCGGCCAGGTCCGCGAGCGGATCGGCCTCACTGGCCAGTACGCGGCGCTGGACGACTACCTGACCGGCCGGGCCAACCTGGTCATGATCGGCCAGCTGGGCCGGCTGACCCGGCGCCAGGCCCAGGCCCGGGCCGACGAGCTGCTGGACCGCTTCGACCTCAGCCAGGCCGCTGGCCGGGCGGTCAAGACGTACTCCGGTGGCATGCGGCGGCGGCTCGACCTGGCGGCCGGCCTGATCGGCCGGCCCGAGGTGCTGTTCCTCGACGAGCCGACCACCGGGCTGGACCCGCGGAGCCGCTCGGTCATGTGGGAGATCATCCGGGAGCTGGCCGCGGACGGGACCACGCTGCTGCTCACCACCCAGTACCTGGACGAGGCCGACCAGCTCGCGGACCAGATCGTGGTGGTGGACGCGGGACGGGTGATCGCGGCGGGCACCCCGGACGAGCTCAAGGTGCGGGCCGGCGACGACCGCCTGGTGCTGATGCTGCCCGCGTCCGCCGACCGTGCCGCCGCGCAGGCCGTGCTGAAGGAATACGCGGCCGGGCCGGTCCAGGCGGATGCCACCGTGCCCCAGCTCACCGCGCAGGTCACCAGGCGGGACGGCATCACCACCGAGGTGGTGCGCGCGCTGGATGCCGCCGGGGTCGAGGTAACCAGCGTGACCGTGCAGCGGCCCACGCTCGACGACGTGTTCCTGACCCTGACTGGAGGTGCAGCGGCATGACCGCGCCCGCTATCGCACTGCCATCCGGCCACCGCCCGGAGGCCCGGCCGGGCCGGCTGCGCTGGGCCATCAGCGACGTGCTCGTGCTGACCAAGCGCAGCCTGGCCCGGATCGCCCGGGAACCGGAGACGCTGATGGACGTCACCGTCCAGCCGGTGATCTTCGTGCTGCTGTTCGCGTACGTGTTCGGCAGCGCGATCGTGCTCCCGGGCGGCGGGAACTACCACGAGTACCTGATCGGCGGGATGCTCGGCATGGGCGTCGCGGGCACCGCGCCCGGCACGGCCGTGGCCCTGGTCACCGACATGAGCACCGGGCTGATCGACCGGTTCCGCGCGCTGCCCATGTCCCGGGCCGCGGTGCTGGCCGGCCGTACCCTGGCCGACTTGCTGACCCAGGGCATTGGCGCGCTGGTGGTGGCGGGGGTCGGGCTGGCCATCGGCTGGCGGGTGCATACCGGCCCGGCCGACGTGCTGGCCGCGTTCGGCCTGGCCCTGCTGTTCGGCTACGCGTTCACCTGGGCCGGGGCCTGCCTGGGCATGGTGCTGCGCAGCCCGGAGTCGGCCCAGCAACTCGGCTTCATCCTGTTCCTGCCGCTGACGTTCATCTCGAATGCGTTCGTGCCGACCCAGGGCATGCCGGGCTGGCTGCGGGCGGTGGCCAACTGGAACCCGTTCAGCGCACTGGCCGCGGCCAGCCGGCACCTGTTCGGGAACCCGAACCCGGCGGCCGGGGTGCATGTCTGGCCGATGCAGCACCCGGAACAGGCCGTGCTGCTCTGGTCGGCCGCGCTGCTGGTGGTGTTCGCCCCGCTGGCCGTGCACCTGTACCGGCGCAAGTCGCTCGGCTGAGCCGACCTCGGCCCGGGTCAGCACAGCTCAGTGGCCGCGGAACGCCTCTTCCAGCCACCAGGAGCCCTGGCTGGCGGTGACCTTGGCGTCCACCAGCAATGGCCGGTCCCGCGGCCCGTCCAGCCAGGCCCGCACCGGGCCCAGATCGGCCGGGTCACGTACGGTCACCCCGGCGCAGCCGAACCCGCGGCCGACCGCCGCGATGTCGGCGGCCGGGAAGCGCACCGTGTCCAGCGGATGCCCGTCCGGGCCGAAGTGGTGCACCTCGGCGCCGTACGCCTCGTCGTTGTACACCACGATCAGCATGGGCAGCCCGAGCCGGACCACCGTCTCCAGTTCGCTGACCCCCATCAGCGCCCCGCCGTCGCCCAGCGCCGCGACCGGCAGCCGGTCCGGCCGGGCGATCGCGGCGCCGATGGCTGAGGCCAGGCCGAGGCCGACCGACTGGTAGGCCTGGGTGAAGCAGAACCCGGCCTCGTCCGGCACGGACAGGTACATGCTCGGGTAGCCCATGAAGTTGCCCGAGTCCACCGCGACGGTCCGCTCCGCGGGCAGCATGTCGTCCAGCGCGGTGCTCAGCGTGCGCGGGTCGATCCGGCCGCCGCCGGTCTCGTCGTCATACCGCACCGAGCGCCAGGCGATCTCCCGGCTGATCCGGTCCCGCACCTCGTCGGTGCGGTAGCCCTGCCCGCTGCCGAACCGGTCGCCCAGCGCGGCCAGCGCGGCCCGCGCCGTCTCGGCCACGTCGCCCAGCACGCCCAGGTGGACCGGGCGGTTGGCGCCAATCGCGGCCGGGTCATCATCCACCTGGACGACGGTGGTCGCCGGCCCGATCAGGTGGCCGTGCCGCATCGTCCACATGTTCAGCGAGCAGCCCCAGCCCACGATCAGATCGGCCGCGGTGATCAGTTCGGCCGCCAGCGGAGAGGCGAACCCGCCGCTCACGTCCAGGTCCCAGGGGCTGCCCCGGAACAGGCCCTTGGCCGCGGCCGACGTGGCCAGCAGTGCGCCGCACGCGTCAGCCAGCCGCTCCAGGTCGCCGCGAGCCTGGGCGATGCGGGCGCCGCGCCCGGCCACGAAGACCGGCCGCCGGGCCATGGCCAGCCGCCCGGCCAGGGCATCGGCCGCGCCGTCCGAGGGCGCCACCGGCCCGAGCACCGGGCTGGCCGGCGGCGGCTGCCGGTCGCACTCGGCCGCCTGCACATCCAGCGGCATGGCCAGGACCACGGTGCGGCGCTGCTGGGTGGCCGTCTGGTAGGCGCGGGCGGTGTCGGCGGCGGCTGAGGCGGCGGAGTGCAGCCGTTCCGGCACCGCGCCGACCGCGGTGGCCAGCCCGGCCACGTTGATCCGGAAGTTGGAGTTGACCGCCGGGCCGGCCACGTCGGCCGCCAGCACGAGCAGCGGCGTCCGGCTCTTGGCCGCCTCGGTGATCCCGGTCATCGCGTTGGTCAGCCCGGGTCCCTGGTGCACGGTGAGCAGGCCGGTCCGGCCCGCCGTCCGGGCCCAGCCGTCGGCCATGCACGCCGCGCCGCCCTCATGCCGGGCCGCGACGTACCGGGCGCCCTGGCTGATCAGCGCGTTGGCCAGATGGAAGTTCCCGCTGCCCACCACGCCGAACAAGGTGTCCGCACCCAGCCCAGCCAGCGTGGCCGCGACCGCGTCCGTGACCCGCATCAGGGTCGCTCGGCGGCCCGCTCGACCAGCGCGAGGGCCCGGCACGGGCTGCCCGAGCCGCCGGTGATCGGCAGCGGGCCGGTGATCACCACCGCGCCCCGGGCCGGCAGCAAGGCCAGGTTCTGCAGCTGGGTGAGCCCGTACTTGCCCGCGCCGAGCAGCGACGCGTGGCACGGGAACGGCGGGTCGAACGAGTGCGCCGTGCCGGCGTCGGTGCCCACGGTCTCCACGCCCAGGCCGATCAGTTCCTCCCGGCCGGCCAGCCACTGCGCGCAGGCCACCGAGATGCCGGGGGTGTGCGGGCCGGTCTCGTTCGCGTTGAGGAACGCCTCCTGGCTGTCCGAACGGGCGTCCCAGCCCGTCCGGTAGAGCAGCCAGCCACCCGGCGGCAGTGGCCCGTTCGCCGCCTCCCACTGCTGCACGTCCCCGATCTCCAGCAGGAAGTCCGGGTCGGCCGCGGCCTGGGCGGTGAAGTCGAGCACGACCGCGGGGGCGATCAGGCGGCGCACCGGGACCTGGGCCACGTCCGCGCCGTCCTTGCCGGTCACCCAGTGCACCGGCGCGTCGAAGTGGGTGCCGGTGTGCTCGCCGGTGGTGATGTCGTTCCAGTACCAGGCCGGGCCCCGGTCGTCGTACCGGCTGATCTCGTGCAGCGCGAACGTCTGCGTGTTGCCGAACGGCGGCGGCAGCTTGATCACCGGGGTCGTGTCGGACAGCGGTGCGGTCAGGTCGATGACGTCGATGCTGCCGTCCCGGATTGCCTCGGTCAGGTCACTCAGCACGGACATGGCGGCTCCCGTTATCAGCACGGCTCCATTGCGGCTCTGCCGTTGTACCACCGCTTCCGCCGCGGCCGAAGCTGTCTGAGGATCACGTTATGGTCATAACATGGCCGAGAAGAAGGCAGTGCTCAACGTCACGGTCAGCGAGTCGCTGGCCGAAAAAGTCCGCGAGACCGCCAAGCTGGAGAACAGCACGATCTCCAGCGTGGTCGAGCGCGCCTTGCGTCAGCAACTGGCCTGGGAACTCAGGCGACTGGACGGCATCCGCGCCATCGAGGAGTACTACCAGGAGCACGGCTACCCGTCGCCCGAAGTAATAGCCCAGGCTGAGGCAGACGTGGCTGAAGAGCACCGCCTCGCGGACGAAGCCCGCGCCTGGAACAAGGCGCATGGCCGGGTGTTCCCGCCTGCGGATTGGGTCGTCTGATGGAGCACGTCGTCTACGACAGCGGCGCGCTGATCGCCATTGACAGCGGCAACGAACTGTCGTTCCGGCGGCACCTGAAAAGGATCACCGCGCGGCATCGCGTTATCGTGCCGGCGCCGGTGGCGGCCCAGGTGGTCCGCGACCCACGGCGCCAAGCGCGGTTAATGACTGCCCTCCGGGCGTGCGACATCGCCCCGTTCGAGGCGGATCATGCCGGGCTGGTAGGCCAGCTACTGGCCCGGTCCGGTACCTCCGATGTGGTGGACGGCTTTGTGGCCGTCAAGGCGGCGGAAGCTGACGCAACCGTCGTTACCTCCGACACTCAGGGCATCAAGCATCTGCTGCATGTGATGGGGATCCGGCTGACGCTCGTGCAGCCTTGACTCTTAGAGCGAGGCGACGGCGGGGATCACCTCGCTGCCGATGACCTCCAGCGGGGTGACGTCCCACACGCCCGCCACCGAGCCGATCGCGGCCTGGAAGCCCATCTCGGCCAGCGCTCCGAGCTGGTCCACCACTTCCTGCGCCTTTTCGCCCTTGGCACCCACGTCGTACCTGAAGTAGCAGGTCTTCTCGATCTCGTCGTAGTCGCGGCCGACCGCTTCGCAGTGCCCGCGCAGCACGTCGAGCTTGCGGGCCAGATCCGGGCCGGGGAACAGGTTGCAGGCCTGGGCGTACTGGGCGACCAGCCGCAGCGTCTTGCGCTCGCCGCCGCCCCCGATCAGGATCGGCGGATGCGGCGCGGACAGCGCCTGCGGCGCGTTCAGTGGCCGTTCCAGCTGGTAGTGCCGGCCGAGATAAGGGCTTTCGTCGCCGCGCCACATCTGCAGGCAGATCTGCAGCGCCTCCTCCAGCCGCTCGAATCGCTCGGCGACCGGCGGGAACGGGATGCCCAGGCCGCGCGACTCCTCGTCGTTCCAGGCCGCGCCGATGCCCAGCCCGCCCCGGCCGCCGGACAGCACGTCCAGCGTCGTGACGATCTTGGCCAGGATGCCGGGGTGGCGGTAGGTCACGCCGGTGACCAGCGTCAGCAGCCTGGCCCGCGAGGTGTGCCCGGCCATGAAGCCGAGCGTGGTGTACGCCTCCAGCATCTCCCGCTCGGGCGGGCCGATCACTCCAATCTGGAAGAAGTGGTCCATGACCGCCAGGTACTCGAAGCCAGCGTCGTCCGCGGTGCGGGCCACCGTGGCCAGGTCCGCGCCGAGCCGGCCCGGGCCGTCCGGCGTGGTGAAGTCAGGGATCTGCAAGCCGATCTTCACGTATCCACCTCCAGGGATGAGGCTCTCACAACGGGACGGCCCGTCACGAAGGCAGGCCAGCTCACGCCCGGCGTCACGCAGAATGGAAGCATGAGCGGACCCGTGGTGAAGGCGCTGACGCTGGTGACCGACGACGGAGTCCCCATCGACACCGTGCACCTGCCGGGCGACCAGCACACCGCGTTCGTCCTGGCGCATGGATTCACGTTGTCCTGGCAGCACGGCGCGGTCTGGAAGGTAGCCAGCCGGCTGCGCCGGGCCGGCGGGGTGGTGAGCTTCGACTTCCGCGGCCATGGCCGGTCCGGCGGGCTGTCCACCCTCGGCGACCGGGAGATCAAGGACCTGGACGTGGCCGTGCGCTACGCGCGCGAGCTGGGCTACCAGCGCATCGCCACGGTCGGGTTCTCCATGGGGGCCTCGGTGGTGCTGCGCTACGCCGGGCTGATCGGCGGGGTGGACGCGGTCGTCTCGGTGAGCGGGCCCGGGCACTGGTACTACCGCGGCACGGTGCCGATGCGCCGGGTGCACTGGGCGGTTGAGCGCCGTCTCGGCCGGGCGATCACCAAGACCTGGCTGAAGACCCGGATCAGCCCGGCCGGCTGGAACCCGGTGCCGATGCCGCCGGATGAGGCGGCCGCGCTGATCTCACCCACCCCGCTGCTGGTCGTGCACGGCGACAAGGACCTGTACTTCCCGGTCGACCACGGCCAGCGGCTGTACGACGCGGCCCAGGAGCCCAAGGAGCTATGGATCGAGCCAGGATTCGGGCATGCCGAGTCGGCCGCTGACGGCCCGCTGCTGGACCGGATCGCGCAGTGGGTCAGCCAGCAGGCGCTATCCGCGCAGGCTTTCCCCGGTGTCGGGGTCGAAGAAATGCAGTGACGACAAGTCCACGGATATCCGGGCCCGATGTCCCTCACGGATCGCGGTCCGCGGGTCCAGCCGGGCGATGAGCGCCGGGATCTGCGGCACTTCCTCGATCTCGGCGGCGTCCGGCTCCGTGTCGCCGATGGCCACCCCGGCCACCTGCACCGGCGGCGCCCCCACCGTGCAGTGCGCGTTGACCTCGGCGCCCAGCTCCTCGCGCAGTTCCACGGTCACGTCGAGCACCGACGCGGGCGCCGCGCCCGGCACCAGCGCGGCGTCCTCCAGGTGCTCCGGCCGGATACCGAGCACGACCTTGCGGCCGGCATAGCGCTCGAGCGCGGCATGCTCGCCCAGCACCGCTGCGGGCACCGGCAGCCGGTGCGGGCCGAACACCACCTCGAGGCCGCCGTCCGCCCGCTCCAGGCTGGCCTCGATCAGGTTCATCGCCGGGGATCCGATGAACCCGGCCACGAACAGGTTGGCGGGCCGCGAGTACAGCTCCTGCGGCGCGGCCACCTGCTGCAGCACACCGTGCCGCAGCACGGCCACCCGGCTGCCCAGCGTCATCGCCTCGGTCTGGTCATGGGTGACGTAGATGGTGGTCACCCCGAGCGAACGCTGCAGCTTGGCGATCTCCGCGCGCATCTGCACCCGCAGCTTGGCGTCCAGGTTGGACAGCGGCTCGTCCATCAGGAACGCGCGCGGCTGGCGGACGATGGCCCGGCCCATCGCGACCCGCTGCCGCTGCCCGCCGGACAGCTGCCGCGGCTTGCGGCCCAGCAACTCGGACAGTTCCAGGATGCGCGCCGCCTCGTCCACCCGGCGGCGGATCTCCGCCTTGGGCGTCTTCCGGTACTTGAGGCTGAACGCCATGTTGTCCCGCACGGTCAGGTGCGGGTAGAGCGCGTAGCTCTGGAACACCATGGCGATGTCCCGGTCCCGGGGCTCCATGTCGTTGACCGGCTGGCCGTCGATCATGATGGTGCCGTCGGTGATCTCCTCCAGGCCGGCCACGATGCGCAGCGCGGTGGTCTTGCCGCACCCGGACGGGCCGACCAGCACCATCAGCTCGCCGTCGGCGATGGACAGGTCCAGCGACCGGACCGCGGTGGTCCCGTCCTGGTACCGCTTGGTGATGCCCTCGAGCACGATCTCCGACACTGCTTCTCCCTATCCGCCGAGCTAGGCCACCGAGCTAGGCCGCCAAGCAAGCCGCTGAGCTAGGCCGCCGAGCTAGCCGCCGAACCGGTCAGCCGGCCGGCCGGTCACCCCATCGACCCGGGTGCGCAGCACATGCCCGGCCAGCGGCTCGGCGGCCCGCTGCGCCCCGGTCATGTTCTCCCACGCGGTGGTGACGTACAGATCCGCGAGGCCCGGGCCGCCGAACGCCGGGCAGGACGGCTGGGACACCGGCACGTCCAGCGAGACCAGCAGCTCACCGGACGGCGAGTACCGGCGCACCGCGCTGCCACCCCAGAACGCCACCCACAGGCAGCCGTCCGCGTCCACCACCAGGCCGTCCGGGGTGCCGGACGACGGCGGCGGCTGGACCAGATCCCGCGGCGCCCCCAGCGTGCCCGCGGCCAGGTCACACGGGAAGGCGCGGATCCGCGGCGCAGGCTCGCCCGAGTCGATGTAGTAGAACGTGCCGCCGTCCGGGCTCCAGCCCAGCCCGTTGGACTCGGTGACCCCGTCCAGCACCACCGAGATCTGGCCGGACGGGTCGAGCCAGTACAGCGCGCCCGCCCCGGCCCGCCGGTCGCCGGCCACCGTGCCTGCCCAGAACCGCCCGGCCGGGTCGCACACCCCGTCGTTGAACCGGACGTCCGGCAGCATCCCCGAAGGCCGCCACGGCCCGCCGTCCGGCTGCCCGGACGTGCCGGCCAGCCGGAACCCGTCCGCCGCGGCCAGCACGTACCCCCCGCCGGCCCGCGGCCCGGCCGCGCCGACCGCCACCCCGGCAGTGTGCAGCACCGAGTCACCCTGCCCCGGCCGGTACTGGTGCAGGTGCCCGGCCAGGATGTCCACCCACATCAGGGCATCAACCGCCGGGTCCCAGAACGGCCGCTCACCCAGTTCGGCCCGGGCCGGCACGGCCACCTCCCAGGCAACGTCCCATGACACGCTCATTTGCCCATCCCCAGGGTCAGCCCGCGCACCAGGTACCGCTGGAAGATCAGGTACACCACGATCGCGGGAACGGCACTGATGAACGAGCCTGCCATCAGCACCGGGACGCTGGTGGTCCGCCCCGCCGACAGCGCGGCCAGCCCGACGGTGATGGTGCGCTGCTGCGGGTTCTGCAGGAACAGCAGCCCGACCAGCAGGTCGTCCCAGATCTGGATGAACTGCAGCACGGTCACGGTGGCGATGGCCGGCCAGGACAGCGGCAGCGCGATGCGCAGGAACGTCCGCTCGTAACCCAGCCCGTCCATCACCGCCGCTTCGATCAGGTCGTCGGAGATGCCCCGGTAGTAGGTGGCCATCAGGAACGTGGCGAACGGCGTGCCCAGCGCGACGTAGACCAGGATCGCGCCCAGGTAGGTGTTGATCAGCCCGAGCTTCCCGAGGTTCACGTACTCCGGGATGATGATCGACTGCAGCGGGACCATCAGCGCGGCCACCACGCCCAGGAACACCCAGCCGCTGGCCCGGTAGCGCAGCTTGGCGAACGCGAACCCGGCCGTGGTGGACACGGCCAGGATGAGCAGGATCGACAGCAGGCAGATCAGCGTGGAGTTGAGCAGTTCCCGGCCCACCGGCAGCTCGGAAAACAGCTGGCTCCAGCTCACCGCGGAATGGCCGCGCTGCTCGTTGAACTGGGTCTGGTTGCGGAACGCGTTGTTCAGCAGGTACCAGAACGGGTACAGCATGACCACCGCGACGAGGGTCATGATCAGGAAGATCAGCCCAGCCCGGCCCCGCCGCCGCGCCCGCAGCGCCCGCTTCCGGGCCGGCCCCGGCGCGGAAACAGCCGGCAGTGTATCGGCGGCCACTTACCAGCCCTCCCCGTCTTCGGACCGGATCAGCCGGAGCTGCACCAGGCCAACCACGATCATGATCACGAACAGGATGATCCCGTACAGCGCGCCGGTGCCGAACTGGCCGAGCGAGAACGCCGACTGGTAGACGAAGAACTCCAGTGTGGTGGTGCCGAACCCGGGCCCGCCGTTGGTCATCACGAAGATCAGGCTGAACAGCGCCGAGAACGCGCTGATCACCGTGATCACGAACGAGAACTGGACGAACCGCTTGAGCAGCGGCAGGGTGACCCGGAAGAAGATCTGCCGCCGGTTCAGCCCGTCCACCCGGGCCGCCTCCAGCAGCGTCGGGTCCAGGGTGGCCATCCCGGTCAGGAAGATGATCGTGTTGGTGCCGAGCATGGACCAGATGAACGTGATGGCCAGCGCGAGCAGCGCGGTGCGCTGCCCGGCCAGCAGGTTGGTCTGCACCGAGCCCAGGCCGACATCGGCCAGCAGCTTGTTCAGCAGCCCGTTCAGCGCGAAGAACTGCACCGCCACCATGCCGATGACCACCCAGGACACCGCGGTGGGCAGGAAGTACACCGAGCGGAAGAACCGCCAGCCGCGGACGTGCTCGTTGAGCAGCGCGGCGATGGCCAGCGGGATGCCGATGGCGAACGGGATGGCCAGCAGCAGCAGCCCGTTGTTCTGGATCACCCGCCAGAAGACCGGGTCGGTCAGCGCGGCCGAGTACGTGCTCGGCCCGATCCACTGCGCGGTCAGCCCGTTCCAGTTGGTCATCGAGTAGTAGACCGCCTGCCCGATCGGGATGCCGAGCAGCGCCACCACCACGATCACCGCGGGCAGGGACAGCAGGATGCCCGCCCGCCGCCGCCGGCGGGCCAGCCGCGAGCGCCCAAGGCGGGCGGGCTGGCCCGGGGGAGCGCCCCGGGCCAGCCGCGATGTCGTCTCCGAGATACTCACCAGGGCATCACGGGTAACTGGTGCCGCGCTGGCTGGATGGCAGCTGGCCGAACGTGGACTGCATGCTGCTCAGCGCCGACTTGGGCGAGATGCTGCCGTTCAGCACGGACGGCAGTTCCTTGCTGCCGGTGTTCACCACGTTCGGCTGCACCACGTTGTCCAGCATCGGGTAGGCGGTCAGGTGGTCCTGGCTGACGAAGTTCAGCATCTGCTGGTTGACCGGGTTGCTGGTGCTGACCCCCTTGATGGCCGGGATCAGCCCGGCCGCGTTGATGATCCGCGCGGCCTGCGGCGTGGTCATGAACTCCAGGAACTGCGTCGCCTCGGCCTGGTGCTGGCTGTAGCTGGTCATCGACAGGCCGTCGCCGGCGAAGTCCACCACGCCCTTGATCGGGGTGTCCGAGAACGGCGGCACGAACGCGGCCACCTTGGACCCGAGCGCGCTGGTGAACTTCTGCGTGTCCCACGTGCCGTCCACGATCATGGCCGCCTTGCCGGACTCGAAGTCACCCAGGTTGTTGGTCTTGGTCAGCACGTCGGTGTTGGTGCAGCCGGCGCTCTTCAGCTTGGCCCAGTTGGCCAGCTGGGCCTCGTTCGCCGCGGACGTCCACGGGATCTGCCCGCTGTACAGCTGCTGCCAGTTGGTCACCGGGTGCGCCCCGATCATCATGTAGCTCAGGTCGTACCAGGGGTAGAACTCGGCGCCCAGCGGCTGGCCGCCGTTGCCGTAGGTCAGCGGCATGTAGCCGGCCTTCTTCAGCTTCTGGCAGGCGGCGAACAGCTGGCTCCAGTCGGTCGGCACCGAGGTCACCCCAGCCTTGCTGAACGCGGCCTTGTTGTAGAAGCCGATGTAGAACTGGTTCTCCAGCGGGATCACGTACGGCCCGTTGGCCGCGTTGAAGTGATCCGAAGTCCACTTGAGCGCGTCCGGGTCGATCCGGGCCAGGTCGGCCGCGGGGATCTTGCCTTTCAGGTTGGTCAGGAAGTCCTTGTACTGCAGCGTGAACAGCCCCGTCCACATGACCGCCAGGTCCGGGCCGGTCTTGGACACCGCGGCCGCCTGCAGCAGGGCGAAGTAGTTGTCGGCGGGCTGGCTCACCACGTTGACGGTGACGTTCTTGTGCAGCTTCTCGAACGCCTTGGCCAGGTTCTTCAGCGCGGTCGCGTTCTGCTCGGTGCCGTAGTTCTCCCAGATGGTGAGCGTGACCGGGCCGGATGTCGAGCCGCTGCTCCCCCCTCCGCCGCTGCTGCCGCACGCGGTCGCCACCAGGGCCACCGCGGCCACGGCAGCCAGCACCTTCCAGCGTCTCACGGCTATCTCCTCTCGCTTGTGCACTGTTTTGTAAGTCCGCGGCAGCCGGCCGTCCGCAGAGAGGTCCTGGTCAGCTCAGGACCTCCCGACGACTGGCGCCACGAACCGGCGGTGCTCCTCGGTTGGGGCCCGCAGGAAGTCCAGGTCGCAACCGTCCGGTGCCTGCAGCACGTGGTCGCGGTACAGCGCCGGCCAGCCGCGCAGGTGCGGCGAAGGCGGGGGCGCCCACCGGGCGCGGCGCCGGGCCAGTTCCGCCGCGGGTACGTCCAGGTCCAGGCGGCCCGCCGCCACGTCCACCTCGACCGGGTCGCCGTCCCGCACCAGCGCCAGCGGGCCGCCCACCGCCGCCTCCGGCGCGGCGTGCAGGAACACGGTGCCGAAGCTGGTCCCGCTCATCCGGGCGTCGGTCACCCGGACCATGTCGGTGACCCCCTCCGCGGCCAGCTTGGCCGGGATCGGGATCATGCCCCACTCCGGCATCCCGGGCACGCCGGCCGGCCCGCAGCCGGCCAGCACCAGCACGGTGTCCGGGGTGACCGGCAGCGCCGGGTCCTCGACCCGGCGGCGCATCTCGTCGTAGCCGTGGAAGACCAGGGCCGGCCCGCGGTGCCGGAGCAGCCCGGGTGTCGCGGCTGAGGTCTTCAGCACAGCACCGTCCGGCGCCAGCGACCCGCGCACCACGGCGAACGAGCCATTTTTCCCCAACGCCAGTGCCCGCGACCGGATCGCCCCACTGGCGGCCGGTGCGGCCGCGGCGAGCTGGCCGATGCTGGTCCCGGTGACCGTGGCCGCAGCCGGGTCGACCAGGCCGCCCAGCTCGCGGAGCAGGGCCGGCACGCCGCCCGCCCGGTCCAGGTCGGGCAGCAGCCCGGCGCCGGACGGCTCAATGTCGGCCAGCACCGGGACCCCGGCGCCCAGCCGGCCCAGGTCGTCCAGCGGCAGCGGGACGCCGACCCGCCCGGCCATCGCGGCCAGGTGGATGACCGCGTTGGTCGAGCCGCCGATCGCGTGCAGCATCCGGATCGCGTTGCCGAACGCGGCCGCGGTCAGCACGGCCGACGGCCGCCGCCCGGCCAGCACCGCCGCCGTCGCGGTCCGGCCCGCCTCGGTAGCGGCCGCCGCCGCCCGCGGGTCGCCCGCCGGGATGGTGGCCGAGCCAGGGATCATCAGCCCCAGCGTCTCGGCCAGGATGGCCATGGTGGACGCGGTGCCCATCGTGTTGCACGTGCCGGTGGCGCAGCCCAGGCAGCGTTCCAGCTCGCGCCAGCCGGCGTCGTCCAGCCGGCCGGCCCGCCGCTCGTCCCACAGCCGCCACAGGTCGCTGCCCGAGCCGATGCGCCGGCCCCGGAACGTGGCCGGTTCCCGTGCCCCACTGGTCACCACGACCATGGGCAGGTCGGCGCTGGCCGCGCCCATGATCGCCCCGGGTACGGTCTTGTCGCAGCCGGCCAGCAGCACGATCCCATCCAGCGGGTTGCTCCGGATGATCTCCTCGATCTCGATGGCCAGCAGGTTGCGGTACAGCATCGCGCTCGGCTTCATCAGGTCCTCGCCGAGCGAGATCGAGCCGAACTCGACCGGGATGCCGCCGGCCTGCTCGATCCCGTCCCGGACCGGGCCGGCCAGGTCGCGCAGCGGCAGGTTGCACGGGTTCAGCTCGCTGGCCGAGTTGGCGATGCCGATCACCGGCCGGCCGCCGTCGGCGGTCACCGGGTGCCCGGCCGCGGCGAACGCCACCCGGTGCGCCAGCGCCACCTCGTCGTCGCCCTGGAACCACGCATCGCTCCGGAGAACCGACCTCATCAGGCGCGCTCCGGGATGCCCAGGCCCGGTGCCCCGGGCGCGGACTGGGCCAGGCCCAGCCCGGACAGCTCCATCCACTCCAGCGCCACCGCGGCCCGGTGCACCTTCTCCCGGGCGATGGCCGCGGCCTCACCGACCAGGTGCAGCCCGCTCGGATACAGCGGCCGGGAGTTGCGCAAGCCGAACTTCACGTACATCGGCGCGGCCGCCGCGACCAGGTCGGCCGCCTCGTGGCCGCGCACCACCCCGCCCATCGAGCTGGGCGCCTCCACATACAGGTCGATCGGCAGCGAGGTGGCCGCACGCAGCTCGGCCAGCTGCCCGGCGGTCAGGTCGGCCGGCACGTTGACCGTGTGCCCGCCCAGCCGTTCCAGCTGCCGGGCGGTCACCGGGTTGGCCGGGGCCAGCATGGCCGACACCTTCCACACCACCGAGGCGGGCAGCTCGCCGTCCCGCTGCATCCCGGCCAGCACTTCGAGCAGCCCGGTGTCGGCGACCAGGAAGCCGCGGATGCCGTGCTCGACCCCGCGCAGCACGTCATCCACCGCGTACCGGAGCTGCCGGGCGCCGCGGATCAGCCCGCCCCGGGACGGGCCGTCGGCCGACTGGGCCAGGCTGCCGATGTCCCATTCCTCGCGCGGCCCGACGAACAGCGACACCTCCAGGCCGTGGTCGGCGCCGATGGCGGCCATCTCGGCCAGTTCGGCGGCGGACAGCAGCATCGCGCCGCTGCCCTGGGACACCCGGTTGACCGTGATGCCCTCGGCGGCGGCCTGCTCGACCACGGCGCGCAGCACGGCCGGCCCCTCGACGCTGGGGATCTCGATGCGGAAGTCCGCCCCGTCCGGGAACCGCGCCGCGCTGCGGGCCGGCCCGGCCTCGGCCGCGATGCCATACCGGGCCAGCACCTGTGCGCCGGTCAGCCGGGAGGCCTGCCCATCCACGGATTGGTCAGCACCGAGCGTCACTACGCCACCTCCAGGACCGCCGGGCGCGGCGGCATCACAGAGTCGTCCTCGTTCTCGGCCGGCCAGCCCGGTCCCGGGCCGCCCGCCGCCGTGGTCACCCGGTGCAGGCCGGTCTCGCTCACCAGGTAGGTGTCCTCGGCCTTGGCCCCGCCGGGCAGGCTGGGATTCCACGCCACCGCGTGCCCATAAGCCACCGGGGTGGCGTACCAGCGGGAGCCGTGCTGCACCGGCGCGATCTCGAACTCGCGCTGCGCGTAGCCGATCGGGCCGCCCTGGTAGTGCCCGGTCCAGCCGCCCGGGGTGCCTTCCCGCGCGTAGCTGCTGGCCAGCACGGTCAGCACATCTCCGTAGCGGTGCGGCGGCCCGGACGCGGCCAGCGTGTCCTGCTCGATGCGCAGCACCCGGGCGCGCAGCGCGGCGAACTCCGGGTCCACCGGCCCGGCCGAGGCGAACCGGGTGGCGGCCAC
>DATCUG010000605.1:0-3578 GCA_036567525.1 Streptosporangiaceae bacterium
ACTCCCGGCGACGGCGGCAGTTTCACCGGGATCACCCCGCTGTGGGCCGCCATCCCGTCGCCCAACGGCAATACCTACTACGACGCCGTTAACAAGGCGCTGGGCGCCACGCTGACCATGCAGCCGTCCAACGGGAACACCTATAACAACATCCTGCCGCCGCTGTTCTCCGGCAACAAACTGCCGGACTGGATCCAGATCCCGACGTTCTGGACCGGGCCGCTGAACTTCGGCCAGGCGGTCGGGGCCAAGCTGGCCGACCTGACCCCGTACCTGGCCGGGGACAAGGTCAAGCAGTACCCGAACCTGGCCGCGCTGTTCCCCGGCGCCTGGCAGGCCGGCATCTGGAACAACAAGATCTACGGCATCCCGGTCTTCCCCACCGAGTTCACCGTGGCCGCCTACCTGTACTACCGGGCCGACATCCTGGCCAAGAAGGGCCTCGGCACGCCACAGATCAAGTCCATCGACGACCTGTACAACCTGGGCAAGGAGACCAACGACCCGAAGCGCAAGCAGTGGGCGTTCGACGACATCTGGCTCAGCGTGCAGCAGGCGTTCGACGTCCCGCCCAACCCGCCCATCTGGACCGCCAACGACAAGGGTGACCTGCTGGCCGCCTGGGAGACCCCGCAGATCATCGAGGCGATGAACTGGGAGGCCAAGGTGGTCAAGGCCGGGCTGATGAACCCGGACGCGATCGCGCAGGACACCAACTCGGCCAAGCAGCGGTTCTGGAGCGGCCAGGAACTGATCACCTCCGACGGGCAGGGCGCCTGGCTGTACGCCGACGCCCAGTCCGGCCAGGCGGCCAACCAGGGTTACGTGCGGATGGCGTTCCCGTTCTTCACCGCCAGCGGGACCGGCACCCCGCGGGTGGCGCTGGCCAACGGCACCGAATGGTTCAGCTACCTGAACAAGAACCTGAGCAAGAGCCAGATCGAGGAACTGCTCCGGATCGCCAACTACCTGGCCGCGCCGTTCGGCTCCTACGAGTACACCCTGGTCACGTTCGGCGCGCCGGCCACCGACTACAAGATGACCAGCACCGGTCCGGTGCTCACCGCGACCGGGAACAAGCAGGTGGCGCAGACCTACGCGTTCCTCGCCTCACCCAACCAGGTGATCAGCAATCCGGGCTATCCCGCGGTGACCCGGGCCCGGGCGGTGTTCGAGCAGCAGAACGCCAAGTACGGCTACAAGCCGCTGTTCTACGACATGAACATCGCGCCGCCATCCAGCCTGAACAACGCGATGTCCGCGCCCACGTTCACCGCCAGCACCGGGAACATCATCCAGGAGGTGGTCCGCGGCCGGAGCACGATCGCCGACTTCCAGTCGGCGGTCAAGGAGTGGCAGCGCAACGGCGGCAACGCGCTCCGCACGTACTTCGACCACATCCGCACCAAGTACGGCGACGCGTAGCCGGGCCCGGATGTCGGCTACCACCGCGCGGCCACAGCGGCCGGCCCGGGCCGACCGGCGCCAGGCCGGCCAGGCCGGGGCCGGCCCGGCGCGGCGGAGGACCTCGTGGCGGGTCAGGCTGCGCCGGGACCGGGCGCTCATCCTGATGACGCTGCCCGCGCTGCTGCTGCTCGGCGTGTTCGGCTACACCCCGATGCTCGGCCTGGTCATGGCGTTCCAGAGCTACGACCTGTACGACGGCTTCCTGCACAGCCCGTGGGTCGGCCTGGCCAACTTCCAGCAACTGTTCACCGACCCCGGCTTCTGGCACGCGTTCACCAACACGCTGGTGCTGTTCTCCATCCAGCTCGTGCTGTTCTTCCCGGTCCCGATCGCGCTGGCCATCCTGCTGGACACCCTGCTCGGCCGCCGGGTGCGGGCGTTCATCCAGGGCGTGGTCACGCTGCCGCACTTCTTCTCCTGGGTGATGGTGATCACCATCTTCCAGCAGATGCTCGGCGGCACCGGGCTGCTGGACACGTTCCTGCGCCAGCACGGCGTGGCCAACCCGGTCAACATCATGACCGACCCGGGCGCGTTCAAGTTCCTGGTCGCCGCCCAGCTGGTGTGGAAAGAGGCCGGCTGGTCGATGATCGTCTACCTGGCCGCACTGGCCGCCATCAGCCCGTCGCTGTACGAGGCGGCGGCGGTGGACGGGGCCGGCTGGTGGCAGCGGATGCGGCACATCACGCTGCCCGGGCTGAAGGGCATCAGCGTGCTGCTGCTGATCCTGAACCTGGGCTACGCACTGACGTTCGGCTTCGAGCAGATGCTGATCCAGCGCGGCGCGGTCGGGCCGAACGCGTCCGAGGTCATCACCACGTTCGCGTACCAGTTCGGCATCGTCGAGGGCAACTTCAGCTATGGCGCGGCCGCGGGCCTGTTCCTCGGCGTCACGTCGCTGATCCTCATCATGGCGGCCAATAAGGTCGCCCACCTGTTCGGCGAAGACGGGCTCTACCGGAAGTGAGGGTGGCATGACGGCAGCGCAGGTCAGGACGGCCATCCGGGTGGGCGCTCCGGGCCGGCGCCGCCGCGACCCGCGGCGGCCGGTCTGGCAGGAGCAGCCGTCGCTGGGCGGCCAGGGGGCCAAGGCGGGCACGATCGCCGTCATCCTGCTGCTGGTCCTGCTGCCGATGTACTCGATCGTGCTGACCAGCTTCTCCACCCAGGCATCCATCAACATCGCGGGTGGCCTGGTGCTGGTACCGCACGGGCTGACGCTGAACGCCTACAAGCTGATCATTCAGGGCGGCGTGGTCGGCCGGGCCCTGCTGATCAGCCTGGCCATCACCGCGGTCGGCACCGCGTTCTCCATGGTGGTCACCGTGCTGGCCGCGTACGGGCTGTCCCGGAAGGGCTCGTTCGGGCACCGCACGCTGCTCTGGATCATGATGATCACGATGTTCTTCAACGGCGGCATCATCCCGCTGTTCCTGGTCGTCACCGCGCTGGGCGGCTACAACCAGTACTGGGCGCTGATCCTGCCCAGCGCGGTGTCGGTGTTCAACATCATCGTGATGCGGGCGTTCTTCACCAACACCGCCAGCGACGTGATCGAGAGCGCCCGGATCGACGGGGCCAGCGACTGGACCATCCTGCGCCGCATCGTGCTGCCCATGTCCAAGGCGGTCACCGCGGTCATGGCGCTGTTCTACGCGGTGGGCTACTGGAACTCCTGGTTCAACGTGCTGCTGTTCATGCCGGCCGACAGCGTGCGCTGGCCGCTGCAGATGGTCATGTACGACTACGTCACGATGGGCATGACGATGGCGGGCAGCGGCACCACCGGCATCGGCTCGGTGCTCGGCAGCCAGCAGATCGCGCCACTGTCACTGCAGATGGCGGTGGTCGCGCTCACCGTCATCCCGGTGCTGATCGCCTACCCGTTCGTGCAGAAGCACTTCACCAAGGGCGTGCTGCTCGGCGCGATCAAGGGCTAGTGACCGGCTACGACCCAGGCCCCGGTATCTGGGACGGCCAGCCCGCCGCGGCGTGGGCGGACGCGTTCCTGGCCGGCAACGGCCGGCACGGTGCGCTGGTGCACGGGGTGCCCGGGGACGAGACGGTGATCATCACCCAGCACCGGCTGGTCCGGCCGAACGGCACCGCGG
>DATCUG010000606.1:0-11538 GCA_036567525.1 Streptosporangiaceae bacterium
CAGTGAGCTGACGCTCCAGGTATGGCATCCGCCCGTCCGGCCCACGAAATAGCTATCACTGCTGGTGGCACACGGTTGGCCCGCCGCGCGCTACGCAGGCGGGCGGCTTAGCGCAGCTGGTTGATACGGATCAGGTTGCCCGCGGGGTCGCGGATGGCGCAGTCGCGGATCCCGTATGGCTGCTCGGTTGGCTCCTGGACGATCTCGGCGTCGCTGGCCTGCAGCCGCTCGAACGTGCCGTCGAGGTCCTTGGTCGCGAACACGATGATGCCGTAGGTGCCCTTGGCCATCATCTCCAGCACCGTGCGGCGCTCATCCTCGGTGACGCCGGGGTCGACGGCCGGCGGGTGCAAAACGATGGACACGCCAGGCTGGCTGGCCGGGCCGACCGTGATCCAGCGCTTCACGCCGTACCCGACGTTGTTGCGCACCTCGAAGCCGAGCACGTCGCGGTAAAAGGCAAGCGAGGCTTCCGGGTCGGTGTGCGGGAGGAAGGTCGAATGAATGGTGATGTCCATGCTGGTCAGGCTACTTGCGGCGCCACGACGTGCGCTTCTCGATTCCTGACCGGTGCGGCCGCCGTCTGCTGAGCCTGGCAGTGACTAGCTGAGCGCCCAGTTTGCGCACGTCACGGTGTCTGCATCAGCGATGGCTCGGACGATCCCGGGCACGCCCCGGGCACAGAAAGGAACCAGCGATGATGCTGCAGGACAAGGTGGCGGTGATCTACGGCGCGGGCGGCGCGATCGGCGGGGCCGTCGCGCGCGCCTTCGCGGCCGAGGGGGCAAAGGTCTTCCTCACCGGGCACAACCTGGCCCCAGTCGAAGCGGTCGCCAAGGACATCGTCTCGGCCGGCGGAACCGCCGATACGGCCGACGTCGACGCGCTCGACGAGCAGGCCATAGATGAGCATCTGCGGTCGGTGACCGCCGCGGCGGGACGGCTCGATATCTCGTTCAACGCGGTCGGCGTCCCGAACACCGGCCTTCTCGGTGTGCCGCTGGCCGAGCTGGATGCGGCGGCGTTCGCCCGGCCGGTCCGGGACTACACAATGTCGTATTTCCTGACCGCGCGCCTGGCCGCCCGGCGGATGATCCCGGAGAAGTCGGGGGTGATCATGACGGTCAGCGCGCTCCCGGCGCGGAAAGGCACCCCGCTGAACGGGAGCTACGGCGCGGCACAGGCGGCCAAGGAAGCGCTCACCCGGGACCTGTCCGCCGAACTGGCACCGCAGGGCATCCGGGTGCTCGCGCTGCGGCCACACGGCATGCCGGAGACCCGCACGATGGTGGAAGCGTTCGAGGCGCACGCCCAGCCATCCGGCGCGACATGGGAGCAGTTCCAGGAGTTCCTGGCCCGCGGCACCCACCCGCGCCGGGTCATGACGCTTGGCGAGCTGGCCAATGTGGCCGCGTTCGCGGCATCCAGCCGGGCGGGCGGGCTGACCGGAACGACACTCAACCTGACCATGGGCAGCCTGGATGACTAGCGGCTGCCGGACGCCGAACGTGTCCGGGCTCGCCACGGTCCCTCCCCTGCTCCCCTACTCCCCCTGCGCCGTCCGGGCCTTGCCGTACTCGTCGTGCCAGTTCCACCACGAGTACGGCGGGGTCTGCGGATAGCCCTCCGGCGAGTCCTCCCACTCCTCCTGGCGCCCCAGGGCGGTGATGTCCAGGTACGCCCAGGTGCCGCCCATCGGCTCGTCGCCGCGGTTGTTGAGGAAGTAGGTGCGGAACACCTGGTCGCCGTCGCGGATGAATGCGTTCGTGCCGTGCCATTCCCGGACACCGAAGTCGTTGTCGAACTCGTCGGTCAGCGTGTACCAGGGATGCGTCCAGCCCATCCGCTCCTTGACCCTGGCGATGTCCGGCTGCGGCGCGGGTGAGACGAACGCCAGCGTGGTGTCCCGGGCGTTCAGGTGGGCGACGTGCGCGACCTGGTCGGCGACCAGGGAGCAGCCGATGCAGGCGTGGTCGGGCCAGCCGTACACGCCGGGCTCGAAGAACGCGCGGTAGACGATCAGCTGACGGCGGCCCTCGAACAGGCCGAGCAGGCTGACCCGGCCGTCCGGCCCGTCGAACGCGTACTCCTTGTCCACCCGCAGCCACGGCATCCGGCGGCGCTGGGCGGCCAGCGCGTCCCGGGCCCGGCTCACCTCCTTTTCCTTGACCAGCAGCCGCTGCCGCGCTGCCTCCCACTCCTCCGCCGTGACCACCGGCGGGGTCTGCATCGTCAGCTCGGTCATGGTGTCCTCCCGTGTCTTGTCATGCGGCGGTGCTAGGCCCCCCAGCACCCTGGTCGAGATGGTCCTGCAGTGCGCTGAGCGGGCTGTCCCAGTCCCGGGCCAGCGCGGCCAGGAACTGCTGCGCGACCTGCATTGGCGCGGAGCGCAGCCGGTAACGGACCCGGCGCCGCTCCCCCGGTTCGGCGGTGACCAGCCCCGCCTCGGCCAGCAGTCCCAGGTGCTTGGCGATCGCCTGCCGGGTGATCGGCAGCCGGCCGGCCAGGTCGGTGGCTGTGGCCGGGCCCGCGGCGGCCAGCTCAGCCAAGATGGCCCGCCTGCTCGGGTCGGCCAGGGCGGCGAAGACCTGTTCGGCGACCGCCTCGATGTCAGGCGGCATCGAGGTATTCGACAAGTTCACCCAGTTCCTTGGCCCAGCCGTCGGTGTTGCCGTCGTACGCCTTGCGGTAGGCGTCCTCAGACAGCTGAGCGAACCCGCTCTCGACCACCGTCAGCCGGGTGCCCGCACCAGCCGGCTCGAGCGTGAACTCAACATACGTACGGCGCGGGTCGTCCTCGGGCAGCCCGTAGATGTGCCAGGTGAACCCGAACACCGTCGGCTCCTCCACCCGCTCCACCCGCATCTCGGCGGTGAACCCGCCGGTCCAGCTCATCCGGGCCGACCCACCCGGACGCAGGTCTATTACTGCCTCGTTGCCGAACCAGGCGCCCAGGCCCTCGGCCGTCGTGAGCGCCGCCCATACCTCGGCCGGCGGGTGCGCGATCTCCACGGTCCGCTCGATGCGATCAGGAAAAGCCATGACCCCGCCTCCCAAACGAGTAGCAACTCACCGATTGCCACATTATGGCAACCAGTAGGTTGCGTCAACTCCCCTCCCCCGGAGCTGCTACGGACGGCCCTCGAACCGGCGCAGGAAGTCCATCAGCTTGTCCTGGTCGATTTCCGGCGGGCTGGCGCTGGGATTAGTAACCGCTACCGAATTCGGCGCGCGCGCCACCTAGATCAGCCCCCGCTTCTTGCTGTTATCACCACGGAAGGCGGAACGGAAAGGCAGGAAGATGAGGAAGCCAACGCATCTTGCTGTTATCAGCACGGAGAGCTAGGCGCGGGGTGGGCTAGCCTCTTGCTGTTATCAGAGCGTAGGACGGGGCGGGGTGGGCAGCCTCGGCCGGGATGGCGGCGGAGAGGCCAGGTCGGCCGGGGCTGGTTGGCTGGCGGGCCTGCGGTTGTTCTGGTTGCTCCGGGCGTGCCTGCGGCTGCTTCCACGCGTTCCACACGCCTGCCAGGGCTACCGGTCCTCGCTATCCAGCACGCCCAGCCCGGCCGCGCCGGCAGCGGCCGCCCGGCGGGTCGGCGCGCCCAACTCGCCAGGCACGGTCGCGACGTGACTGCCCACGGTGCCCACCGAAACCACCAGCTAGCCGTCGATCCCCGCGTTCGGCTAGCCCTTGCCGGGCAGCCGCAGCACGTCTACCTGGCGCGGCGTCAGCCCCGGCCGGGTTGGCCCGGGTCTCCCCCAGCGGCCCGCGGGAGGTGGGGCGCGCCCAGCGCCCGCAGCCGGCCCCGGCCTCGGCGCTCCAGAACCCCCGCCTCACGCGTCAACTGTAAAAGCCGGGTAATGGCCGGCCGCGCTATTCGGCCCGGCCCGGAAGGGCGCCGGGAATCGCATTGACCGTGCCGGGGGGCCCGCCTACTGTGACCCGGTGCCCCGCAACGAGAGACAGCATGATCATCCGCCCCAGCACCGGGGCTGACCTGGGCCGGGTGCTGTCCTGCCGGGCGGCCGACCCGGTCGGCCTGGTCCCGGCGGACCGCTACCGCACCGATCTGGCCAGCCGGAACTACCGGCCGGAATGGACCTGGCTGGCCGAGCAGGACGGCGCCATTGTGGCCCGGGCCATCTGGTGGGGGCCGGCCGCCAGCGCCTACCCGCAGGTCCTGGACTGCCTGCACGTCAGCGACGCCGTGCCGCACTGGGCCGGCCTAGCGGCGGCCCTGCTCCAGGCTGGGCACCAGGCGTTCCGCGCCGCTGGGGCGCCGGGCCCGCCGCGTTACGAGCTTCGTTTGCCGAACGCCTGGCGGGCCAGCCCGGACCTGAGCCAGGCATTCCGGTGGCGGCGGGAGGCGGCCGCCCGGGCCGGTCTGACCCAGGAGCTGGAGCGGTTCCGGTTCGAGTGGACCCCGGCCGCGGGCCTCCCCCGGTCCCCCGGGCGGCTGGTGTTCCGGCCGGAGCCGGACGACGAGGCGTTCATCGCCGTGTTCCGCCAGATCGCGATGGGCAGCCTGGACGTGATCACCCGCCGGGAAGTGGCCGCCCAGGGTGCGGACCGGCAGGCCCGGGAGGACTTCGCGCTGTACCGGGACATGCCGGGCGACCGGGCCTGGTGGCGGCTGGCCTACACCGGCGATGGCCAGCTGGCCGGGATGATCCTGCCCAACCGCAACCCGTACGGCGCGGTGGTCGGCTACCTCGGTGTGCTGCCCGCCCGGCGCGGCCAGGGCTACATCGACGACCTGGTCGCCGAGACCACCCGGTTCCACGCCGCGCGCGGCGAGTCACGGATCACCGCCACCACCGACACCACCAACCAGCCGATGGCGGCCGCCTTCCGGCGGGCCGGCTACCAGGAAACCGAGATCCGGTACGTGTTCCTCGCCCCGGCCCCGGCGGCTGGCTAGCCGGGCCCGCCCGGCGGCCCGGGATCAGGCGGGCAGTGGCACCCCGCTCTCCAGCAGCGTCTTGAGCGCGGAGATCACCTGCGGCCAGCCGCCGCTGACCGACTGCAGCACCACGCTGCCCGGCTCGAAGCCGTCGTGCACCACGGTCAGCTTGACCTGCTCCCCGGCCGGCTCGATGTCGAACGTGACCTTGGACCGCGGCTCGGCCGCCGCCTGGCGGAACGTCTCCTGGTCGAGGTGGATCACGGTGGCCAGTTCCGGCGTGAACGTGTGCCAGGTGTAGGACAGCCGCCGGTAGGGGTCGGCCTCCAGCACTACCTGCTCCGGGTCGGCGATCCGCACCCCCTGGTTGTCCCAGGTCATCACCGACCCGGGCTGCCAGTCGGTGTCGAACGCGGCGTTCCAGTACCGCTTGGTGAAGGCCGGGTCGGTCAGCGCCTGCCAGAGCCGCTCCGGGGTGGTGTTGATGTACGTGGTGTAGACGAACTCGGGCTTGCTCATCGCGGTGTCCTCCAGGGCTTTCTTCAGGTCCGACAGGGCTTCCACCCGGGGCTGGTCGTAACGGTTGATCCAGCGTTCGGCGATGTCGCTGATCGGCGCGGCGTTCAGGTAGTGCAGCTTCTCCCGGCCCCGCCACACGGTGGTCACCAGGTTGGCCTGCTCCAGGATGGCCAGGTGCTTGCTGACCGACTGCCGGGCCATGTCCAGGCCGGTGCACAGCTCGCGCAGCGTCTGCCCGTTCCGGCGGTTCAGCCGGTCCAGCAGCCGGCGGCGGCTGGTGTCGGCCAGCGCCCGGAATACCTCGTCCATCACGTCCTGTCCCGCAGCAACATGCAGCCGTTTGGCTGCATGTTCAGATTAGGCAGCCGGACGGCTGCATGTCAACCCGCTTAGAGTTTCAGCCTGGGCCCACCGAGACCAGGAGGACGGGACATGGCCGACGCGCGGCTGGCCGGCGCGCCCGCACCGCGTCCCTCGGCTGGCCCCGGGCTGCGCGCCGGGCTGGCGGCGCCTGGCCGGCTCCGCTTCGCCGGTCTCGGCTACGCCCTGATCGTGCTGCTCACCGGGACCAACCTGGCCACCCCGCTGTACGCGGCCTACCAGCACGTGTTCCACCTGTCCGCGCTGGACGTCACGCTGCTGGTCGCGGTCTACGCCGCGGCGGTGATCGTGGCCCTGCTGGTTTGCGGCCCGCTCAGCGACACGGCCGGCTACCGGCCGGTGCTGGCCGCCGGGCTGGTCACCGCGGCGGGCGGCGCCGCCCTGCTGGCCGCGGCGTCCGGGCCGGCCTGGCTGTACGCCGGGCGGGCGGTGCAGGGCCTGGCCGTCGGCACCTGCTCCGGGGCGCTGACCGCGGGCCTGGTGCTGACCGAGCCACGCGGCCGCCAGGCCCGCGCCTCGTTCCTGGCCGCTACCGCGACCACGGCCGCCTGCGGGGCTGGCCCGGTGCTGGCCGGGGCGCTGGCCCAGTACGCGCCGCACCCGCGCAGCCTCAGCTACCTGGTGGAGATCGGCCTGCTGCTGCCGGCCCTGGCCGCGGTGGCCGCGCTGCCAGCCGGGCTGGGCCGGGCCGGCGGGCGGTGGCGGCCCCGCTGGCCCCGGCTGCCCAGTGCCCACCAGACCAGTGCGCACCGCGGCCTGTTCCTGCGGGCCGCCCTGGTCAGCCTGCTGGCCTGGGCGGTCGCCTACGTGGTGCTGGCCCTGGCGCCGTCCTACACGGCGGCCGCGCTGGGCGGCGGCAACCTGCTGGTGGACGGCACCGCGGCCGGGTCGCTGCTGCTGGTGGCCGCGGCCGCGCAGGCCGCCTGCCGGTCCTGGGGCCCGGGCCGGGCTCAGGCGGCCGGCCTGGCCGGCCTGATCGCCGGCCTGGCCGGGCTGATCGCGGCCGGGGCCGCGGGCAGCGCGGCCCTGCTGTTCGGCGCGATCGCGGTGGCCGGCGCCGGGCAGGGACTGGCCTTCATGGGCGGCATCCGCCAGGTCAACGCGATCGCCCCGGCCGGCCAGCAGGCCGGCACGGTGGCCATGTTCTACGTGCTCACCTACGGCGGCAGCGGCCTGGTCACCGCGGCCGTCGGGCTGCTCGCCACCCACCTCGGCCTGACCCGCGCGGTGCAGGCGTCCGCCGCCGTGCTGGCCACGGCCTGCCTGCTCACCCTGCTGGCAGGCGGGCGGGCAGGGCGAACGCGGTGAACATCGACGGCTGCTCGAACGCGGCGATCTCGGCCACGCGGCCGTGTTCCAGGCGCAGCACGGTCAGCACGAACGGCACAAACGTGGCCTGGCCGGGGCGGCGCACGTACCCGGCCGCGCCCAGCTGCCCGTTGGCCCTGATCGGCAGCACCCGCCACTGGCCGGGTGCGGTCATGCCGCCGCGGAGCGCATCGCCCACATCCCCGCGGCCATTCCACTCCCCGACCCGCGGGGAGATGGCCAGCCGGATGTCCTCGCGCAGAATGGCGATCAGCGCCTCCGGGTCGGCTTGCTCGTGCGCGGCGATGAACTGCTGCAGCAGGCGGCGCTGCCCGGCGTCGGGGGCGGCCGGGACTTGTTCCAGCCCGTCCGGCCACTGCTCGCGCAGCGTGGCCCGGGCGCGCTGCAGCGCGCTGTTGACGGCCGGCACGCTCATGCCGAGCAGGCCCGCCACCTCGGCCGCGCGCCAGCCGGCCAGTTCGCGCAGGATCAGCACCGCCCGCTGGCGTGGCGGCAGCAGCTGGATCGTGGCCAGGAACGCGAGCGAGGTCGACTCCCGGCGCACCGCCTCCGCCTCTGGCCCGGGCTGGCTGGCGGGTAGCTCGTCGAGCAGGGCGTCCGGGTACGGCTGCACCCAGGGCAGGGTGGCGACCGAGGGCCCCGAACCAGCCGGCCCGGGCACTGCCCGGCGGGCCTCCCGGCGCAGCGTGTCCAGGCAGGCGTTGGTGGCCACCCGGTACAGCCAGGTCCGCACGCTGGACCGGCCCTGGAAACCGTCCCGGGCGCGCCAGGCCCGGAGCAGGACCTCCTGCACGTGATCTTCGGCTTCGTCGAACGACCCGAGCATCCGGTAGCAGTGCACATGCAGCTCACGCCGGTACCGGCGGACCAGGTCGTCGAACTCCACCCGCACCTCCTCGCGGCCGCGGACCGATGAGTTTCCCGGCCCGGCACGTCTGCCTGGACGTCCGTACGATCGCACAGAACGGAGCAGCCGATGAGCAGGCGGGCACCGATCCGGCTGTACATGACGATGTCTGTTGACGGTTTCATCGCCGGCCCGGACGACCGGGCGGGCCAGGAGCTTGGCCAGGACGGGTTCCGGCTGTTCAACTGGCTGGACGACCGGATGTCCGATGGCCCGAACGGGCAGGTGTTCCGCGAGGCGATGGCGACCGGAGCGGTCATCTCCGGACGGCGCACGTTCGAGCTGGCCGGCCGCTGGCAGGGCGACCACCACGACGCCGTCCCCATCTTCGTGCTGACCCATCACGTTGACGACGGCGACGTTCCTCCGGGCAGCGCCCGGTTCGTCACCGACGTGGCCGAGTGTGCCGCGCAGGCCCGGGCGGCCGCGGGCGACCGGGCCGTGCTGGTGCACGGGGCGGGCGCGGCCCAGGCGCTGCTGCGGGCCGGGCTGCTCGACGAGATGGAGATCCACCTGGTGCCGGTGCTGCTCGGTGGCGGGCGGCCGTTGTTCGCCTCGCTCGGCTCCGGTCACATCGAGCTCAGCCTGGCCCGGGTGCTGGACGGGCCCGGCGTGACCCATCTGCGCTACCAGGTGCTGGCTTAGCCCCGGGCGCGGACCCCGGCCAGCGCGGCCCGGGCGGCCGCGCCGACCTCGGCCGCATCCAGCGTGACCAGGGCGCCGTCCCGCTTCAGGAACTGACCGGCGCACAGCACCGTGTGCACGTTGGCCGGCTGGGCCGCGGCCACCAGCATCTGCGCCGGGTCGGTGAACACACCCAGGTTGGGCGCATCCGTGCCGACCAGGATGAGGTCCGCCTGTTTTCCCGGGGTGACCGACCCGCAGATATCGCCGAGGCCGAGCGACCGCGCGCCAGCTATCGTGCCCAACGCCAGTGCCTGGCCGGCGGTCATCGCGAACTCGTGCTGGGCGCCCGCGTTGACCAGGCCCTGGGTCAGTTTCATGATCGCGAACATGTCGGCGTTGCCGGTCAGCGCGGTGGTGTCCACGGACAGGCCGAGCGGCACCCCGGCGGCCAGCAGCTCAGCCGTCCGGGGCAGCCCGTAACCGATGAGCAGCTCGCTGAACGGGGACAGGCTCACCGGGCAGCCCGCGCCGGCCAGCGCGGCCAGTTCCGCATCGGACGCGCAGTTGGCGTGCACGACCTGCAGGTCCGGCCCGAGCAGGCCGGCCCCGGCCAGCGTGGCGATCTGCCCGCGGGCGGTGCGCGGCCCGCAGGCGTGCACGGTGACGGGCAGGCCAAGCTCGCGGGCGGCGGCGATCTCCCGCTGGTAGATGGCGGGCGGCACCCGGACCGCCGGGTTGCTGCCGCCCGGGCCGCGCCAGGCCATGCCCAGGGTGAGCCGCCCGCCGGCCGACCAGGCGGCCCAGTCCTGGTGCAGCGCGGCCAGGCCGGCCAGGTCCATCGGCTCGTCGTTGCTGTGCCCGGCCGGGTACCCGTAGGAGAACCGGGCGCGCAGCCCGGAGCCGGCCAGCGCGCGCAGCGCGGCCTCGGCATGCGCCGGGCTACGCAGGTTGTGGCACCAGTCGTGCACGGTGGTGATGCCGGAGTTGATCGCCTCGGCGCAGCCCAGCCGGGTGCCCTGGTAGACGTCGTCCGGGCCGAATGCGCGGCCCAGCGCCACCGTCACCGGGAAGTAGCCGGGCCCGCCGCCGGACATGCTGCGCAGCAGTGTGTTCCACAGGTGCCAGTGGGTGTCGACTAACCCGGGCGCGACGATCATCCCGCGGGCGTCGATCTCGGCCGCGCCGGGCGCGGCCAGTCCCGGCCCGACCGCCGCGATCTGGCTGCCCTGGATCAGCACGTCGCCATCGGCCAGGTCGCCGAGGGCCGGATCCATGGTCACGACGTGACCGTGCCGGATGACAATACCGTTGTCCGGCAAATGTTTCTGCACGCCACAGAGGGTATTCGCAGGCCGCGCCACATGGTAGGCATGGCCCATGGCTGAACTCATCCCCCGCCGGGTCCTTTTTGGCAACCCGGAACGCATCCTCCCGCGAATCTCCCCCGACGGCACCAGGCTGGCCTGGATCGCCCCGCATGAGGGGGTGCTGAACGTCTGGGTGGCCCCGGTGGGCGATGACGGCGTGGACTGGTCCGCGGCCCGGGTGGTGACCGACGACACCGACCGGGGCATCCGCAGCTACGCCTGGGCGCAGGACGGCCGGCACGTGCTCTACCTCCAGGACACCGGGGGCGATGAGAACTGGCGGCTGCACGATGTCGACTTGTCGACCATGCAGCGCCGGGACCTGACCCCGTTCGAGGGCGTGCGCACCGAGCTGATCGCGGTGGAGAAGAAGTTCCCCACCGAGATCCTGATCGGGCTGAACCGGGACAACCCGGAGCTGCACGACGTGTACCGGCTCAACCTGATCGACGGCGAGCTGGTCAAGGAAGAGGAGAACCCGGGGTTCATCGACTGGGTCGCGGACACCCAGCTGGTGGTGCGGGCGGGCATCGCGCCGCAACCGGATGGCGGCATCGTCTTGATGGTGCGCGATGGTCACGGCGAGGACTGGCGTCCCCTGCTGACGGTCCCGGCTGAGGATGCGATGACCAGCGGGCCGATAGCGTTCAGTGAAGATGGCCGGTCGATGCTCGCGCTCAGCTCGGTGGGTGCGGACACGGGAGGCCTGGCCCGGATCGACGTGGCCACCGGTGACACGCAGCTGCTGGCCCGGGACCCGGAGACGGATGTGACCGGGGTCCGGCTGAATCCGGACACCCGCGAGCCGCAGATCGTCATGTTCGAGAAGGACCGGGTCGAGTACCGGGTGCTGGACGAGGCGGTGGACGCCGACCTGGCCGCGATCCGGGCGCTGAACCCGGGCGACCCGGTGTTCGCCGACCACGACGACGCGGACGAGACGTGGCTGGTCGCGTTCAGCAATGACAACAGTGCGGCCTCCTACTACAGCTACGACCGCCGGACCCGGCGCGGCAGCTTCCTGTTCAACACGCGGCCCGAGCTGGCCCAGTACGAGCTGGCCCCGATGGAGCCGTTCACGTTCACCGCGCGGGACGGGCTGACCATCCACGGTTACGCGACGTTCCCGCCCGGCGCGCCGCGCACCGGGCTGCCCATGGTGCTGCTGGTGCACGGCGGCCCGTGGGCCCGGGACTCGTGGGGCTTCGACGCGGAGGCGCAGTGGCTGGCCAACCGCGGCTACCTGAGCGTGCAGGTCAACTTCCGCGGCTCGACCGGGTACGGCAAGGCGTTCGTCAACGCCGGCAACCGGGAGTGGGGCGGCAAGATGCAGGACGACCTGACCGACGCGGTGGGGTACGTCCTCGGCCAGGGCTGGGCCGACCCGGCCCGGGTGGCCATCTTCGGCGGGTCCTACGGCGGGTACGCGTCGCTGGCCGGGGCGGCGTTCACCCCGGACCTGTTCTGCTGCGCGGTGGACATCGTCGGGCCGTCAAACCTGCAG
>DATCUG010000607.1:0-10984 GCA_036567525.1 Streptosporangiaceae bacterium
CTGGAGCAGCACTAAACGGTTGATCACGATGCCGGGCCGGGGGCGGGGTCAGGTGGCTGGGAGGATGGGGCTGTGAGCGCGGAGACTGAGGTGGACCGGCGGCCGCTCGACGCGGATGAGCTGCACCGTCGGCTGACCCAAGCGGACGGGTTGTGGCGGGACGTCACGGTCGTGCCGCAAACCGGGTCGACCAACGCGGACTTGCTCGAACAAGCTCGGGCTGGGGCCGAAGAAGGCCTGGTCCTGGTAGCTGAGGAGCAGACACAAGGGCGGGGGCGGCTGGGCCGCGCCTGGTCGGCCCCGCCGCGAGCCGCGCTCATCTTCTCCGTGCTGCTCCGCCCGGCCGGCGTGCCACCCACCCGGCTCGGCTGGCTGCCGCTGCTGACCGGGATGGCGGTGGCCACCGCGGTACGGGAGCAGGCCGGCGTGCCAGCCCGCCTCAAATGGCCGAACGACGTGCTGGTAGGGGAGCGGAAGCTGGCCGGGATCCTGGCCGAGGCGCACGGGGACGCGGTCGTGGTCGGCGTCGGGCTGAACGTAACACTGAGCCAGCCCGAGCTGCCGGTGCCGACCGCCACGTCGCTGCTCATCGAACAGGCGGCCAGCACCGACCGCACCAGCCTGCTGGCTGCCATCCTGACCGGGCTGGGCCGCCGCTACCAGGCCTGGCGCGCAGACCCCGGCCACGCTGAGCTGCGCGACGGCTACCTGCGCTGGTGCGCGACGATCGGCCGGGAGGTCCGGGTCGAGCTGCCCGGCGGCGCGCTGCTCACCGGCACCGCCACCGACGTGGACGACGCGGGCCGGCTGGTCGTGCGCACCCCGGAAAGCCTGGTCCCGGTGGGCGCCGGGGACGTGGTGCACGTCCGCTGACCGCGGCAGGTTAGCCTTCGCTCATGGATGGGGTGCAGGTCCGCCGCCACGTGATCGGCCACGGCCGGGTGGCCGAGATCATCCTCGACCGGCCTTCCGTACTTAACGCCCTCAACACGCTGATGCTGGTCCGGCTGGCCCAGGTGTGCGCCGAGCTCAAGCCGGACGGCGACGTGCGTGCCGTGGTGCTGTCCGCCGCCGGGGACCGGGCCTTCTGCGTCGGGGCCGACCTCAAGGAACGCAACGCGATGAACGACGCCCAGTTGCTGGCCCAGCGGGCGGTGTTCCGGGCCGCGTACGGCGAGCTGCTCGGGCTGCCGCAGCCGGTCGTCGCCGCGGTGCACGGGTACGCCCTGGGCGGCGGCTGTGAGCTGGCGCTGAGCTGCGACATCATCGTGGCCGACGAGACCGCGGAGTTCGGCCTGCCGGAAACCACGGTGGGCCTGGTGCCCGGCTGCGGCGGCACCCAGCTGTCGGTCCGGCGGCTGGGCGCGGGCCGGGCCGCCGAGCTGGTGCTGACCGGGCGCCGGGTCAAGGCGGCCGAGGCGGAGCGGATCGGCCTGGCCGACCGGCTGGTGCCGGCCGGCGCGGCGGACAGCACCGCGCTGGAGCTGGCCGGCACCATCGCGGCCAACTCACCGGTCGCGGTGCGCGCGGCCAAGCGGGCCCTCCGGAACGGCTGGGCGGCCGGGCTGCCGGCCGCGCTGGACATCGAGGACGCGGCCTGGCGGACGGCCGCGCTGTCCGCCGACCGGCGCGAGGGCATCGCCGCGTTCAACGAGAAACGGGACCCGCAATGGCCCGGGGAGTGAGCACACGTGTCTGACCTGCCCGCGCGCATCTCGCTGCGCGAAGTGGGCCCACGGGACGGGCTGCAGAACGAGGACCCGGTGCCGACCGAGGCCAAGGTCGGGCTGATCAACACGCTGGCCCGGACCGGGGTCTCCCGGATCGAGGCGGTGTCCTACGTCAAGCCCGAGGCGATCCCGCAGATGGCCGACGCGGACCAGGTGTGGCAGGGCATCACCCGGGCGCCCACGGTGCGGTACTCGGCGCTGGCGCCCAACCTGCGCGGCGCCCGGCGGGCGCTGGACGCCGGGTTCACCGAGGTAGAAGTGGTGGTGTCGGCCTCGGACACGCACAACCGGCGGAACGTGAACCGGAGCACGGCCGAGTCGCTGGACGACATCGCGGTGATCATCGACGAGGCGCACCGGCGGGGCGCGACCTGCCAGGTGGTGGTGGCCACCGCGTGGGGCTGCCCGTACCAGGGCGACGTGCCGGCCGACCGGGTGCTGAGCGTGGCGGGCCGGGCGGTGGCCGACGGGGCGGACGCGATCTCGTTCGGCGACACCACCGGGATGGCCACCCCGCGCCGGGTGACCGAGCTGGTCGGCGGGTTCCGCGCCCGGCACCCGGAGGTGCCGCTGAACCTGCACTTCCACAACACCCGGGGCACCGGGCTGGCCAACGTGCTGGCCGCGCTGGAACTGGGCGTGGACGACTTCGACGCGTCGGTGGGCGGGCTGGGCGGCTGCCCGTACGCGCCCGGCGCGTCCGGCAACATCGCCACCGAGGAACTGGTGCACATGGTGGAGGACATGGGCGTGGCCACCGGGGTGGACCTGGCCGCGATGATCGGCGCGGCCGAGGAAGCCGAACGCATCGTCGGGCGGCAGCTGCCGTCCCAGGTGCTCCGGGCCGGGCCGCGCACCCGGACGGTGGCGCCGTGACCGCCCAGGACCAGGCCGCGCAGAACCAGGCCACCCCGCCGCCCTCGGCTGAGCCAGCGCAGACCGCGCACCCCGAACTCGATGAGCTCCGGGCGACCGTCGAGCGCGGCGGGGCGGCCAAGTACCATGCGGCGGCCGCGAAAGCGGGCAAGCTGTTCGCCCGGGACCGGATCGCCGCCCTGCTGGACGCGGGCTCATTCACCGAAGATGGCCGTTATGCCAATGTGGCCGCCGAGGGGCTGCCGGCGGATGGCGTGGTCACCGGCACCGGCCTGGTGGACGGCCGGCCGGTGGCGGTGATGGCCAACGACTCGACGGTGAAGGCGGGCTCGTGGGGCGCGCGCACCGTGGAGAAGATCATCCGGATCATCGAGAAGGCCTACTCGGCCGGGCTGCCGATGATCTACCTGGTGGACTCGGCGGGCGCGCGGATCACCGACCAGGTGGACATGTTCCCCGGCCGCCGCGGCGCCGGGAAGATCTTCCACAGCCAGGTCCGCGCGTCCGGCTCGATCCCGCAGGTGTGCGCGCTGTTCGGGCCGTCCGCCGCGGGCGGCGCGTACATCCCGGCGTTCTGCGACTTCGTCGCGATGGTCGAGGGCAACGCGTCCATGTACCTGGGCAGCCCGCGGATGGTCGAGATGGTGGTCCGGGAGCAGACCACGCTGGAGGAGATGGGCGGTGCCCGGATGCACTGCACCGTGTCCGGCTGCGGCCACTACCTGGCCAAGGACGAGCCGGACGCGCTGACCGCGGTCCGCCGCTACCTGTCCTACCTGCCCGGGAACTGGCAGCAGCAGCCGCCGCCCGGGGCCGCGTCGGACACCGCGCCGGAGCCGGGCATCGACCTGGCCGCGCTGGTCCCGGCCAGCGAGCGGCAGGCGTTCGACATGCGCCGGTATGTCCGCGGGCTGGTCGACGCGGGCTCGTTCTTCGAGATCCACGCGCTGTGGGCGCGCGAGCTGACCATCGGCTTCGCCCGGCTGGACGGCCAGGTGACCGGGGTGGTGGCGAACAACCCGATGTTCAAGGGCGGCGTGCTGTTCGTCGACTCGGCGGACAAGGGCACCAGGTTCATCCAGCTCTGCGACGCGTTCAACGTGCCGCTGCTGTTCCTGGCCGACGTGCCCGGCTTCATGGTCGGCACCGCGGTGGAGAAGCAGGGCATCATCCGGCACGGGGCCAAGATGATCAGTGCGGTGGCCGAGGCCACCGTGCCGAAGATCTGCGTAGTGGTGCGCAAGGCGTACGGCGCCGGGCTGTACGCGATGGCCGGCCCGGGTTTCGAGCCGGACGCGACGCTGGCCCTGCCTACCGCGAAGATCGCGGTGATGGGGGCCGAGGCGGCGGTCAACGCGGTCTACTACAACAAGCTGGCCGCCATCGCCGACCCGGCCGAGCGGGAGCAGGAGACGGCCCGGCTGCGGGCCGGATACGACGCCGACATCGACGTGCTCCGGCTGGCCAGCGAGCTGGTGGTGGACGACGTGGTGCAGCCCGCCGGGCTGCGCGGTGAGCTGATCCGGCGGTTCGCGGCCGCGGCGGGCAAGGACCGCTCGTTCGCCCGCCGCCGTCACGGCGTCACCCCGGTATGACCAGCTGCGGCTGACCTGACCTGCGGCGCAAGGCCGATAGCAGCAGCGGCAGTCCATCCCGGCGCTACCATCGGTGCATGACCTGTGTTCTGCTCGCTGAGGATGACTCGTCGATCTCGGAGCCATTGGCCCGGGCGCTGCGCCGCGAGGGTTATGACGTCGACGTGTCGGCGGATGGGCCGGGGACGCTGGAGGCCGCGCAGGCCGGCGGCATCGACCTGATCGTGCTGGACATCGGGCTGCCCCGGCTGGACGGTCTTGAGGTGTGCCGGCGGCTGCGGTCGGACGGGCAGACCGTGCCGGTGCTGATCCTCACCGCGCGGGCGGACGAGGTGGACACGGTCATCGGGCTGGACGCCGGGGCCGACGACTACGTGACCAAGCCATTCCGGCTGGCCGAGCTGCTGGCCCGGGTGCGGGCGCTGCTCCGCCGGGGCACCCCGGAGACCAGCGTGGTGCAGGGTGTCCGGGTAGACGCGGACGCCCGGCGGGCCTGGATCGGTGACACGGAACTCGAGCTCACCACAAAAGAGTTTGACCTGCTGAGCGTGCTGGTGAGCGACGCGGGGAAGGTGGTCACCCGTGAACAGATCATGCGGGAGGTCTGGGACAGCAAGTGGTGGGGATCCACCAAGACGCTGGACATGCACATCTCGTGGCTGCGCCGCAAGCTGGGCGATGACGCGCACAACCCGCGGTACATCACCACGGTGCGCGGCGTGGGCTTCCGCTTCGAGCGGGGCGACTGACCGCTTCCTGGTGCCCGCCACCCGCCCGCAGGCCGCGCTGGGAGCCTGAGTCATGCGCCGCCGCCTGCTGGTCTCCACCCTGGCGGTGGCGGTGACGGCTGTCCTGCTGCTGGGCATCCCGCTCGCGTTCGTGCTCAGCCGGCTGCAGATCAGCGCGGCCGACCAGCAGGTCAAGCGGGACGCCACCACGGTGGCCAAGACGCTGCAGGACCGGGTCAACTCCGGCCTGCCGGCCGACGTGGCCGAGGCCGCGGCGGCGGCCAAGTCGCTGCCCGACCGGTACATCAGCATCCGGCAGGACGGGTTTCCCGAGTTCACCATCGGCGACCGGCCGGGCGAGGGCGCGATCATCCGGGTGGCCAGCACCAAGAACTTCCGGGTCACGGTGGCGGCCGACGAGTCGGTCGAGTACGGGCGGCTGACCGGGGCGCTGATCCTGATCGGCGGGCTGGCGCTGGCCGCGGTGGCGGTCGCGGTGGCGCTGGCCATGCTGCAGGCCCGGCGGCTGACCCGGCCGCTGGAAGAGCTGGCCAGCGCGGCCGACCGGCTCGGCCTGGGCGACGCGCGCCCGCTGGGCCGCCGGTACGGCGTGCCCGAGCTGGACCGGCTGGCCGAGGGGCTGGACGGCTCGGCCCGGCGGATCACCGACCTGCTGTCGGCCGAGCGGGACTTCGCCGCGGACGCCTCGCATCAGCTGCGCACCCCGCTGACCGCGCTGTCCATGCGGCTGGAGGAGATGATCGCCGCCGCCGGGGACTCCGGCGTGGTCCGCGAGGAGGGCGCGGCCGCGCTGGCCCAGACCGAGCGGCTGGCCGATGTGGTCAGCCAGCTGCTGGGCCGGACCCGCCGGTCCCGCGGGGTGCCGTCCCTGATCGCCATCGACGACGTGATCGCGCAGCAGGTCATCGAGTGGGATCCGGCGTTCCGCCGGGCCAACCGGAAGCTGGAGGTGGCGGGGGAGAAGGGGCTGGCCGCCTACATCACCCCGGGGGCGCTCAGCCAGGTCATCGCCACCCTGCTGGACAACGCGCTGGTGCACGGGGCCGGCACGGTCGCCATCCGCACCTCACGGACGCCCAAGTCGGTGGTGGTGGAAGTGCGCGACGAGGGCAAGGGCGTGCCGCACGACCTGGCGCCGCGCATCTTCGAGCGCAACGTCAGCGGGCAGCCCGGCGGCACCGGGCTTGGCCTGGCCCTGGCCCGGGACGTGGCCACCGCGGACGGCGCCAACGTGGTGCTGGTCCGGCCCCGGCCCGCCGTGTTCGCGATCTTCCTGCCGCGTGGCCTGCGCAGCCCCGAGGAACCGCCGGTGGTGTCCGGCCCCGCGTGAGCGGCCTGCCACCAGCGCAAACCGGCCGGCCCACGATGGCGGGCCGGCCGGTACTGGCGTTAGGAAGAAGCGCTGGTCAGCGTGGCCTGGTGGCCACGGTCAGCTAGGGCATGCCAGGCCAGGTAGATAACGGCGGTGATCAAAAAGCCGGCCTCGAACGTGAGGTCGCCAACCGACGGGACGTGCGTGGGGATCACGCCTTTGTACTCGGTCTGGTTGGAGAACAGCCAGATCGACAGGACCACGCCGACCAGCATGGCCACCGGGCCGGCCCAGTTGGTGTAGCTCTTGTCGAACAGCAGCCGCTCCATCTGCCGGTAGTCCTGCTTGCGGCGGAGGTACATGTCGCAGAACATCACGGCCAGCCACGGCGCGATCCAGTACGCGATGATCAGCAGGAAGTTCTCGTACTTGGTGCCCGCGTCGTGCAGCCCGGTCAGCGCGACGATGAAGCCGATCACGCCGAACACCACGGCCACGATGGCCCGGCGCAGGGCCAGCGGCAGCCGGATGCCGAGCGCGGTGAAGGACAGCGCGCCGGAATAGATGTTCAGCACGTTGGCCGCGACCGCGCCGACCGCGATGCACAGCAGGGTGAGGTCGGCCAGCGCGGTGGGCAGGTGCCCGGTGAACGCGCCGGTCGGGTTGCTGTTGATCGCGCCGATGCCGGTCACCGTGGCCGACGCGGCCCCGGCCGCTTCCAGCAGCACGCAGGACACGAACACGCCCAGGCCGGCCCACCAGGCGATGGCCACCTTGCTGGTGGTGGGCTTGAAGTACCGGGTGTAGTCCGACGCGTACGGGTTCCAGCCGACCGCGTAGCCGAACGCCGCGCCCAGGGTGAGCAGGAAGCCGCCGATCCCGCCGCCGTGCGACGGCGCGCCCGGGCTGGACTTGGTGAAGATCCAGATCGTGGCGATCAGGAAGACGACGGCCAGCAGCGGGAACGCGTACCGCTCGAACGCGTGCACCAGGTTGTGCCCGAAGAACGCGATCACGATCTGCGCCGCCACGATGATGACCAGGCACAGCCACTTGGGCAGGTGGGTCAGCGTGTTCAGCGCGAACGTGCCGCTCACGCTGTTCACCGCGAACCAGCCGATGCCGGCGGTGAGCGAGTTCAGCCCGGCGGGCAGGATGTTGCCCCAGTAGCCGAAGCCGAGCCGGGAGATCACCATCTGCGGCACGCCGTGCGACGGCCCCTCCATGGACAGCAGGCCGTGGGTGACCGAGCCGAGCCCGGTGCCGATCACGATGGCCAGCAGGGCCTGCCAGAAGTTCAGCCCGAAGAACGCCACCCCGATCACGCCGACGAACACGGTGGCGAACTCGAAGTTCGGCGAGGTCCAGGTCCAGAACAGCTGCAGGGGTTTACCGTGCCGCTCGTTCAGCGGGATGAACTCGGCACCGCCGGGCTCGACCGCCGCGACCTTGGTGCCGTACTCGCCCTCCCGGACGATGACGCCAGGTGGCGGCTCGGCCTCGAGGAGGCGTCTCTGCTGTTGCTCAGGTGCTGCCATCGGCGTGCTCCTAACGGCCTATGTGCGTGTCGGTCGCCCCGCCGACCGGGCCGACTTCCCAGGTGGACGCGCTGATGATAAATCGGGACATGATCGAAGTTGTTTCTGGTGCGTTAAATATCCCGTGGCCGGTGCCGTGCTGACAAGCACTGATTTCGTGCCGCCGAGGGCGGCGGCGGTCTCGGAGAGCGGGCAGCGTGCGGGCTGGGCTCCTCCCTCGTAGGCTACGGCGGGTGAGCGATGATCAGGACGCCGGGTCCCGCTTCCCCGTCGTGGGCATGGTCGGCGCCGGGCAGCTGGCCCGGATGACGCAGGCGGCGTCCATCCCGCTCGGGGTGCGGCTGCGGGTGCTGGCCGGTACCGGCACCGACAGTGCGGCCCAGGTGGGCGCGGACGTGCGGCTGGGCGACTATCACAGCCTGGACGACCTGCTCGCGTTCGCGGCCGGCTGCGACGTGGTCACGTTCGATCACGAGCACGTGCCGGGCCAGCACCTGGCCGCGCTGGAGGCGGCCGGGGTGACGCTGGCCCCCGGGCCGGCCGCGCTGCGCTACACGCAGGACAAGCTGGCCATGCGGCAGGAGCTGACCCGGCTCGGCGTGCCCTGTCCCCGGTTCGCCCCGGTGGCTGAGCTGTCTGACGTGACCCGGTTCGCCGATGAGGGGGCGGGCTGGCCGGTGGTGCTCAAGGCGGTCAGCGGCGGCTACGACGGGCGCGGCGTGTGGGTGTGCGACGACAAGTTCGCCGCCGGGGAGGTGCTGGCGCACGGCATCGCGCTGCTGGCCGAGGAGCACGTGCCGTTCCGGGCCGAGCTGGCCGCGCTGGTGGCCCGGTCGCCGCACCGGCAGGGCGCGGCCTACCCGGTGGTGGAGACCGTGCAGCGGGACGGGGTCTGCCACGAGGTGCTGGCGCCCGCCCCCGGGCTGTCGCCGGCCATGGCCGAGGAGGCGCAGCGGCTCGCCCTGCAGATCGCGGACAGCCTCGGCGTGACCGGGCTGCTGGCCGTGGAGCTGTTCGACACCGGCGGGGGCCTGCTGGTCAACGAGCTGGCCATGCGGCCGCACAACAGCGGGCACTGGACCATCGAGGGGGCCCGCACGTCGCAGTTCGAGCAGCACCTGCGGGCCGTGCTCGACCTGCCGCTCGGGTCGCCGCGGCCGGCCGCCGGGCAGACCGTGATGGTCAACGTGTTCGGCGCTCAGGACCCGGATCTGTATGACAAGTACATCCACGTGATGGCGGCCGATCCCGGGGTGAAGGTGCACGTCTACGGCAAGTCGGTCCGGCCCGGCCGGAAGATCGGCCACGTCACGGTGACCGGCACCGGGGAGGGCGGGGAGAACCTGCTCGCGCTGCGCGACCGGGCGCTGCGCGCGGCCAGCTACCTGGCCACCGGTAAGGAGCGTGGCGAGTGAGTGAGCTTCCGGGGGCAGGCGGGCCGCTGGTCGGGGTGGTGATGGGCAGCGACTCGGACTGGCCGGTGATGGAGGCGGCGGCTACCGCGCTGGCCGAGTTCGGCGTGCCGTACGAGGCCGACGTGGTGTCCGCGCACCGGATGCCGCACGAGATGATCAGCCACGGCACGGCCGCGGCCGGCCGCGGCCTGCGGGTCATCATCGCGGGCGCGGGCGGGGCGGCGCACCTGCCCGGCATGCTGGCCGCGGTCACCCCGCTGCCGGTCATCGGCGTGCCGGTGCCGCTCAAGCATCTCGACGGGCTCGACTCGCTGCTGTCCATCGTGCAGATGCCGGCCGGGGTCCCGGTAGCCACCGTGGCGGTCGGCGCGGCGCGCAACGCCGGCCTGCTCGCGGTGCGCATCCTCGGCGCCGCCGACCCGGAGCTGCGGGACCGGATGACCGCGTTCCAGCGGGGCCTGCGGGAGCTGGCCCAGGCCAAGGGAGCGGCGCTGCGGGACCGCCTCGGCGGTGCCGCTGACCGGGGGTTACCATCGGGTAATGAGTTCTGACTTCGCTGCCTTCGCCCTGCCGGAGGAACACCAGGCGCTCCGCGAGGCGGTCCGTGAACTGGCCGATGACAAGATCGCGCCACGGGCGGCCGAGGTGGACGAGTCCGGGGAGTTCCCCTGGGACGTGTTCGAGGCGCTGGCCAAGGCGGACTTCGCCGCGGTGCACATCCCCGAGGCCTACGGCGGGGCCGGCGCGGACGCCATCGCCACCGCCATCGTGATCGAGGAAGTGGCCCGGGCCTGCGCCTCGTCCTCGCTGATCCCAGCGGTCAACAAGCTGGGCACGGTGCCGCTGCTGCTGGCCGGCTCCGAGGAGCTCAAGCAGCGCTACCTGCCCCCGGTGGCCCGCGGCGAGGCGATGTTCTCCTACGCGCTGTCCGAGCCGGAGGCCGGCTCCGACGCTGCGGCGATGAGCACCCGCGCCGTGCGTAACGGAGAGACCTTCATCCTTAACGGAACCAAGCGCTGGATCACGAATGCCGGGGTGTCGCGGTTTTACACGGTGATGGCGGTGACCGATCCGGCCGCCGGTGCCAATGGGATTTCTGCGTTCGTAGTGGAAAAAGACGATCCCGGTTTCTCCTTCGGCGCCCCGGAGCACAAGCTGGGTATCAAGGGGTCACCGACCCGGGAGCTGTACTTCGACGACTGCGCCATTCCGGCCGGCCGGATGATCGGCGCCGAGGGCAGCGGGTTCAAGACCGCGCTGGCCACGCTGGACCACACCCGGGTCACCATCGCCGCGCAGGCCCTCGGCATTGCCCAGGGCGCGCTGGACTATGCCCGCGGATATGTCCAGCAGCGCCGCCAGTTCGGCCAGGCCATCGCGGACTTCCAGGGCGTCCAGTTCATGCTGGCCGACATGGCCATGAAGGTCGAGGCGGCCCGGCAGCTCACCTACGCGGCGGCGGCCAGGTCGGAGCGAGCCATGGCGGGCCAGCGCAGCGCCGACCTGACGTTCTTCTCCTCGGCCTGCAAGTGCTTCGCGTCCGATGTGGCCATGGAGGTGACCACCGACGCGGTCCAGCTGCTGGGCGGTTACGGGTATGTCAGGGATTACCCCGTGGAACGGATGATGCGCGACGCCAAGATCACCCAGATCTACGAAGGCACCAATCAGATCCAGCGCGTGGTCATGGCCCGCCAACTCCTCAAGGGCTGAAATCAGAATGCTGACCTGCGGGTTCTCGAATATATCTCGCGTGAATCGGACCCCCC
>DATCUG010000608.1:0-2146 GCA_036567525.1 Streptosporangiaceae bacterium
TGGCGGTGCTGGACACCGCGGTGCTGCTGACCGAGCTGGGCCGCCGGGCCGAGCCCGGGCCGGCGCTGGCCGCGCTGATGCTCGGCGTGCTGCCGGTTACCCGGTGGGCCGGCCATGACGTGCAGCGGGCCGTGCTGGCCGGGGTGGCGGCCGGGGACACGCTGCTCACCGCGGCGATCCGTGAGCCCTCGGATCCGCTGCCGCTCGCCCCGGCCACCACGGTCACGCTGGACGGCGGGCCGGGCCGCGGAGTGGGCACCGTGTCCGGGACCAAGGTCGGCGTGCCGTACGCCGCCGAGGCCCGCTGGATGCTGGTGCCGGCCAGCTTCACCGCGGGCGGCACCGGAGTGGTGCTGGTCGACCCGGCGGCGCCCGGGGTGACCGCGGCGCGGACGCCGAGTTCGGCCGGTGCGCCCGAGTACACGGTGCGGCTGGACCGGGCGCCGGCCGCCCATCTGCTCCACCCCGATCTGGACGGCCGCGACGTGGCCGACCTCGGCCAGCTCGCGGTGGCCGGCGCCTGCTGCCTGGCCGACGGGTTGCTGGCCGGCGCGCTGGACCTGACCACCCGGCACGTCCGATCCCGGGAGCAGTTCGGCCGGCCGCTGGCCACGTTCCAGGCGGTGGCCCAGCAGATCGCCGACATCTCCATTACCGCGCGCACCCTGCACCTGGCCACGCTGTCCGCCTGCTGGCGGCTGGACACCGGGCTGGACGCCGCCACCGACCTCGCCGTGGCCGGCTACTGGCTGGCCGAGCACGGGCCGCCCGCGCTGCGCGCCTGCCATCACCTGCACGGCGGGCTGGGCATGGACGTGAGCTACCCGCTGCCCCGGTACTCCGCCCTGATCAAGGATCTGGTCCGGTTCACCGGTGGCGCCGAGTACCGGCTGGACACGCTGGCTGCCCGAGTCTGCGATTGAGGCCGCGATGCATATTGAGCTGACCGACGCGCAACGAGCGTTGGGAAAAGAAATCCGGGAGTATTTCGCCGGGCTGCTGTCCCCGGCGGAACGGGCGGAACTGCTCACCGAGCGGCACGGCGAGATATACCGCGAGGTGGTCCGGCGGATGGGCCGGGACGGATGGCTCGGCGTGGGCTGGCCGGTGGAATACGGCGGGCGCGGGCTGGGCCAGGTGGAGCAGCAGATCTTCGTCAGCGAGGCGGCGCGGGCCGACGTGCCGCTGCCCGCGGTCACCTTGCAGACGGTGGGGCCGACCCTGCAGGCGTTCGGCACCCAGCAGCAGAAGGACTTCTTCCTGCCCCGGATCCTGGCCGGTGAGGTGCACTTCGCGATCGGCTACACCGAACCCGGGGCCGGCACCGACCTGGCCGCGCTGCGCACCCGGGCGCAGCGGATCGGGGAGGAATACCTGGTCAACGGGCAGAAGATCTTCACCACCGGTGCGCACGAGGCTGACTACATCTGGCTGGCCGTCCGCACCGACCCGGACGCGCCCAAGCACAAGGGCATCTCGATCCTGATCGTGGACACCACCGATCCCGGGTTCAGCTGGACGCCGATCATCACGCACGACGGCGCACACCACGTCAACGCGACGTACTACAGCGACGTGCGGGTGCCGGCCAGCATGCGGGTGGGCGACGAGAACGCGGGCTGGCGGCTGATCACCACGCAGCTCAACCACGAGCGGGTGATGCTCGGCCCGGCGGGGCGGCTGGCCGCGCTGCATGACCGGGTGCGGGACTGGGCCGCGGACCGGGCCGGGCCGGACGGGCGGCCGTTGCTCAGCCAGCCGGACGTGCGGCGGGCACTGGCCCGCAGCTACGCGGCCCTGCGCATCAACGAGTTGCTGAACTGGCAGGTGGCGGTGGCGGAGCGGGTGGACGTGGCCGACGCGTCGGCCACCAAGGTCTATTCGTCAGTCCAGGTGCAGGACCTGGGCCAGCGGCTGGAAGAGGTGGTCGGGCGGCACGGCGACCCGGCCGACCCGGACACGGCCACGCTGATGACCTGGCTGGATGTCCAGCTCAAGCGGAACACCGTGCTCACTTTCGGCGGCGGCGTCAACGAGATCCAGCGCGAGCTGATCGCCACCGCCGGCCTGGGCCTGCCGAGGGCGCCCCGGTGAGCAGCGCAGTCCCGATGAACACGGGGGACTCGATCCGCGCCGCGGCCGCCCG
>DATCUG010000609.1:0-3513 GCA_036567525.1 Streptosporangiaceae bacterium
CGCCGCAGCACCCCGCACGTCCCCCGCAGGCGCAGCGCACACCTGGCCGCGCCCCGTCGTTACTCATGTGACAGGAGAGCCGATTGTGGCGGTCATCGCGGGAGCGGAGTTGTTGATGTTGACGCGGGTGCTGCTATAGGCGCACCTCCGTCAACATCAACAACTTGGTGGCATTGCCTGGATGCGGTTAGGCGCGGGGGTGGGCCTGGTTGAACGCGGCGTGCAGCCGGGCGACCGACACGTGGGTGTAGATCTGCGTGCTGGCCAGCGATGCGTGGCCGAGGATCTCCTGCACGCTGCGCAAGTCGGCGCCGCCTTCCAGCAGATGGGTGGCGGCCGCATGGCGCAGGCCGTGCGGACCGGTGTCCGGCACGGCTGACACGGCGGCCAGTCTGGCGTGCACCACCCGGCGCGCGGTCCGCGGGTCGAGCCGGCGCCCGCGCGCGCCGAGGAACAGCGCGTGGTCGCTAGCCGGGGTGACCAGCGCCGGCCGGCCCGCCTGGATCCAGCTCAGCACGGCGCGCTCGGCGGGCAGGCCGACCGGTACGGTGCGTTCCTTGCCGCCCTTGCCGAGCACCCGGATCGTCCGCCGGCCACTGTCCAGGTCGCCGATGTCCAGGCCGCACAGCTCACTGACCCGGATGCCCGAGGCGTACAGCAGTTCCATGATCGCGGCGTCGCGGAGCAGCAACGCGCGCTCCCGCGGATCCAGCTCAGCCGCAGCGGCCGGATTTGCCTCCCCGGCGCCAGCCGCGCCCGGCCGGGCGGCCGTGGCGTCCAGCACGGCGGCGAGCTGGTCTGGGCGGGGCACCTCGGGCAGCCTGCGCCGGATCCGGGGGGTGCCGAGCAGCGGGCCCGGGTCGGTGGCCAGCAGTCCCCGGGCCTGCGCGAACGCGGTGAACGTGCGGGCCGCGGCGGCCCGGCGGGCCAGCGTGGTGCGAGCCAGGCCGGCCCGGTGCTGGGCGGCCAGCCAGCCCCGGAGCACGGTGATGCTCAGCCCGTCCGGGCTGGTCACCCCAGCCCGGGTGGCGTGCTCCAGCAGGGCGCGGACATCCCCGAGGTAGGCGCGGACGGTGTGCGGCGACGTGTTGCGCTCGGCCGCCAGATGGCGCTGGAACGCGGCCAGCGCCTGGCTCAGTGGCTCGGCGAGCTGGCCCGCCGCATCCTGCGCTGGCTCAGCCATCCACCCAGTGTGACACCGGCCGCCGGTTACTCGACTGTGACACTCTTGGCCAGGTTGCGCGGCTTGTCCACGTCGTTCCCGAGCGCAACGGCCGCGTGGTAGGCGAGGATCTGCAGCGGCACGGACAGCAGGATCGGATCCAGCTCTGGCTCGCTCTTCGGCACCCGGATCACGTGATCGGCCAGCTTGCTGTCCAGGTCGGTGTGGCCGACGGCCACGATCGGGCCGCGCCGGGCGCGGATCTCACCCAGCGTGGAGAGGTTCTTATCCAGCAGGTCGTCGTCCGGCATGATCGCGACCGTGGGCAGTTCCGGGCTGACCAGGGCCAGCGGCCCGTGCTTGAGCTCGCTGGCCGGGTAGGCCTCCGCGTGCAGATAGGAGACCTCCTTGAGCTTCTGCGCGCCCTCCCGGGCCACCGGGAAGCCGCGGACCCGGCCGATGAAGAACAGGCCACGGCAGTCCACCAGCCCGGCGGCGATGCCGGCGATGTGGTCCTCGTCGCCCAGGATCTGCTCGATCTGGCCCGGCAGCGCACGCAGCCCGGCCACGATCCGCTTGCCGTCGCCGGGCGACAGGTCATGGATGCGGCCCAGGTGCAGGGCGAGCAGCGCGAACGCGACCGCGGTGGCGGTGAACGTCTTGGTCGAGGTGACCGAGACCTCCGGGCCGGCGTGCAGATACATGCCGCCGCCGCACTCCCGCGCGATCGCGCTGCCAACCGAGTTGACCACGCCGAGCACCTGGCCGCCCTTGCGCTTCAGCTCCTGCACCGCGGCCAGCGTGTCGTACGTCTCACCGGACTGGCTCACCCCGACGTATAGCGTGTCCGCCTCCACCACCGGGTTGCGGTAACGGAACTCCGAGGCCGGCTCGGCCGCCGCCGGGATCCGGGCCAGGTCCTCGATGAGCTGCGCGCCCACCTGCCCGGCGTAGTACGCGGAGCCGCAGCCCAGCACCAGCACCCGGCGGATCTCGCGGAGCTGCCGCGGATCCATGTTCAGCCCGCCCAGGTGCGCGGTATTGAACCGGGCATCGATCCGGCCGCGCAGCGCCCGCTCCACGGCCCGGGGCTGCTCGTGGATCTCCTTGCGCATGAAGTGCGTGTAGCCCTCGGCGTCATAGGAGCCGAAGTCGGTGTCGATGACGGACGGCTGCTTGGTGGTGGTCCGGGCATCCAGGGTGGCGGTGCGGAACCCGTCCGCGCGCACCGTGGCCACCTCACCGTCATCCAGGTGCACGACCTGGCGGGTGTACCGGACCAGCGCGGCGATGTCGGAGGCGACGAACATCTCCTTGTCGCCGAGGCCAAGCACGACCGGGCTGCCGTTGCGGGCGGCCACGATCCGGTCCGGCTGCCGCGCGTCGAGCACCACGATGCCGTACGTGCCGACCACCGACGTGAGCGCCTGGCGGACCGCCTCCTCCAGATCGTCGGCGGCGCTGGCTGCGATCAGGTGGGCCAGCACCTCGCTGTCCGTCTCCGACTCGAACGCGGCCCCTTCAGCGATCAGCTTGGCCCGCAGTTCGTCAGCGTTCTCGATGATGCCGTTGTGCACGATCGCGACCGGCCCGCAGACGTGCGGGTGCGCGTTCACGTTGCTCGGCTCGCCGTGCGTCGCCCACCGGGTGTGCCCGATGCCCGGGCTGCCCTTGAACCGCGCGGGCAGCCCGTCGGCCAGGTCGGCCACCCGGCCCTTGGTCTTGTGCACCCGGATCTCGCCGGACCGGCTCAGCACCGCCAGCCCAGCCGAGTCGTAGCCCCGGTACTCGAGCCGGGTCAGCCCCTCCAGCAGGACAGGGACGCAGTCGCGACCCCCGATATGAGCGACGATTCCGCACATGATCTTCCCCCCTGTCAGCCGTAGACGATGCGGCGCAACTGGCGCTGCGAGTACTCGGGCGGTGCCACCAGCCGCTGCTGCAGCTCGGCGGCGATCTGCTGGAAGGCCCGATCGTTGGTGAGGCCGCGTGCCTTCAATTCGCTGTGACGCCGCTTGACGAACGTCTCCGCTGGCTCGGAGAAATACCCGACCACCTCAGCGATCAACCGCTCCGCCTCTCCGACGCCCAGCGCGCTGGTCCGGGTTACATGGGCGACCAGGTCCTCGAACGGCCGCTGCGCGCCTGCCACCGCCCCAGCATGAGCGATTCACCCGCAGAAGGCAAAAATCCTGCCCGAAATCGGGCAGGATTTCCGGGAATCAACCGGGAGACTGTAGCCGCCAGCCCCGCTCGCAGCGTTCCACGTACCCGCCCGCCGCGAGCTGCCCCAGGCATCGCATCACCGTATCGAAGTCCACGCCGGCCGACACCGCGATCCGGGCTGGGCC
>DATCUG010000610.1:0-3480 GCA_036567525.1 Streptosporangiaceae bacterium
CCCGGCGCTGGCCCGTGACTACGGCACCGTGGTCGGCAGCGAGGAGCGCGGCAAGGGCGCCGACGTGAACCTCGGGCCGACGGTGAACATCGTCCGCGACCCGCGCTGGGGACGGGCGTTCGAGAGCTACGGCGAGGACCCCTACCTGGCCGGGCAGACCGCGGTCGGCTACATCGACGGGGTGCAGAGCCAGGGCGTGCTGTCCCAGGTCAAGCACTTCGCCGTGTACAACCAGGAGACCAACCGGAACACCGCGGCCGACGACGCCGTCATCAGCCAGCGGGCCATGCACGAGATCTACTTCCCGCAGTTCCAGGCGGCCGTGCAGCAGGCCAGAGCCGCCTCGGTGATGTGCAGCTACTCGACCGTCAACGGCCAGTACGCCTGCCAGAACAGCGACCTGATGAACGTCCTGGACCACGAGTGGCGCTTCCCCGGGTTCGTCACCTCGGACTGGGGCGCCACCCACTCCACCGTGCCGTCCGCGCTGGCCGGCCTGGACATGAACATGCCCGGCGGAGCCGGTTTCGGGACGGACTACTACGGGGCCCCGCTCAAGGCGGCCGTGCAGGCCGGGCAGGTGCCAGTCTCGGTGCTGGACGGCATGGTGTCCCGGATCCTGACCGAGATGTTCCGGTTCAACCTGTTCGCCAACCCGCCCACCGGTTCGCTGAGCGCCACCGTGACCACCCCGGCGCACGCGCAGACCGGCCGGGACGTGTCCGAGGCCGGGACCGTGCTGCTCAAGAACGCCGGCCGCGTGCTGCCGCTGCAGCCCGGCCGGGACAAGAGCGTCGCGGTCATCGGCGCCGACGGCGGCCAGTACGCGCTCACCTCCGGTGGCGGCAGCGCCGGGGTCATCGCCCCGTACACGGTGACCCCCTACCAGGGCATCAGCAAGCGCGGCGCGGCCAGCGGGGTCAGCGTCAGCTACGCCCAGGGCAACGTCCCGGATACCGGCGCGCTCAGCACAGTGCCCCTGTCCGCCTTCCCGTCCGGCCTGGCCGCCACGTACTACAACAACACCACGATGACCGGCACGCCGGCCGCCACCGGCACGGTGCCCAGCGCCGACCTGGCCTGGCACGGGCAGGCGCCGGCCGCCGGCGTCAACGCGACCGGCTGGTCGGCCACGTTCAAAGGCACCATCGACGTGCCCGCCGCGGGCAGCTACGCGCTCTCCCTCGGGCTGACCGGCACCGCCGCGGTCAGCATCAACGGCCAGCCGGTGTTCGCCAGCCAGACCGGGTTCGGCTCGGTCGAGCGGGCCACCGCCGACCTGCCCGCCGGGCCGGCCACCATCGAGATCCACTACGCCGACTCGGTCCCGTTCAACACCGACGGCATCACCCTGGGCTGGGCGCCGCCGCAGACCCCGTCGCTGCAGGACCAGGCGGTGGCCGCGGCCAAACGCGCCGACGTGGCAGTGGTGTTCGCCAGCAACTTCGAGACCGAGGGCGCCGACCTGCCCACCATCGACCTGCCCGCCAGCGAGAACCAGCTCATCTCCGCGGTGGCCGCGGCCAACCCCAACACGGTGGTCGTGCTGAACACCGGCTCGGCGGTGACGATGCCGTGGCTGAACCAGGTCAAGGGCGTGATCGAAGCCTGGTACCCGGGGCAGGACGACGGCGACGAGATCGCCGCCGTGCTGTTCGGCGACGTCAACCCGTCCGGCAAGCTGCCGGTCACGTTCCCGCAGAGCCTGGCCCAGGTGCCGGCCAGCACGGCCGCCCAGTGGCCCGGGACCAACGGCACCGTGCAGTACTCCGAGGGCATCCTGGTTGGCTACCGGTGGTACGCGACCAGGCAGATCACCCCGCTGTTCCCGTTCGGCGCGGGGCTGTCGTACACCACGTTCGGGTTCAGCCACCTGGCCGTCCGGCCCGGACCCGGGGGCCGTTACCGGGTCAGCGCGGATGTCACCAATACCGGCTCGCGGCCCGGCGCGGACGTGGCCCAGCTCTACCTGGGCGATCCGGCCGCCACCGGTGAGCCGGCCGAGCAGCTCAAGGGCTTCCAGCGGGTCACGCTGCGGCCCGGCCAGACCCGGCCGGTCAGCTTCACCCTGGACCGCAGCGCATTCGCCTGGTGGAACGAGCACACCAGCGGGTGGACGGTCACCCCCGGGAGCTACCGCCTCATGGTCGGCGACTCCTCGGTCAACCTGCCGCTCACCGGGCACGTGGAGGTGCCATGATCAGCACAAGCATCCGGCTGGCCGCGGCGGCCGCCGCGACGGCCGCGGCCACCCTGCTGGGCCTCACCGTGCCGGTGACCGCGCAGGCCGGCACTGGCCGCAGCCCCCTGGTGGTCCGCACCGACCGGGGCCTGATCCAGGGCAAGCCGGCCGAGGGCACCGACCAGTGGCTCGGCATCCCCTACGCGGCGCCGCCGGCCGGCGCGCTGCGCTGGGCGGCGCCCCAGCCAGCCCCGCGCTGGGCCGGGATCCGGCCGGCCACCTCCTACGGCGGCCGGTGCGCCCAGCTGGCCAGCGGCAACGGCCCGCGGGTGGACAACGAGAACTGCCTGTACCTCAACGTGTTCGCGCCCCCCGGCGCGGACCGCAGAACCGGTGGAGGGCACCGGCTGCCGGTCCTGTTCATGATCCACGGCGGCGGGCTGACCACCGGGGCCGGTGACCAGCACGACGGGTCGCTGATCGTGCGTACCGACCACATCATCGTGGTCTCGGTCAACTACCGGCTCGGGCCGTTCGGCTTCCTGACCCTGCCCGGCCTGGGCCGCTCGCCGCTGACCGCCAGCGGCAACTTCGGGCTGCTCGACCAGGAGGCGGCGCTGCGCTGGGTGCAGCGCAACATCGCCGCGTTCGGCGGGGACCCACGCCAGGTCACCATCGACGGTGAGTCGGCGGGCGGCTGGTCGGTGTGCGCGCTGCTGACCTCGCCGCTGGCCCGCGGGCTGTTCCGCGGCGCGATCATGCAGAGCGGCAGCTGCGCCACCCAGACCCGGGCCCAGGCGCAGGCGGCCAGCCTGGCCTTCGCCAAGCAGGCGGGCTGCCCAGATGCCGCTACCGCCGCGGCCTGCCTGCGCGCGCTCCCCGAACCTACTTTGCTTAACGCCAGTACCAGCTATCAGCCGCTGTTCACCTCGGGCGGACCGGAGCTGCCGGTGCCTGCTGCGCAGGCGGTGGCCGCCGGTCACTACAACCGGGTGCCGGTGCTGATCGGCACCAACCACAACGAGGGCCGCACGTTCGCGCAGGGCTTCACCGGCCTGACCCAGCCGCAGGCGGCCCAGCTCATCACGTCCGAGTTCGGCGCCCGGGCCCCGGCCATCCTGGCCCGCTACCCGTGGGCCTCGTATCCCAGCCCGTACACCGCCGCGTACCAGATCGGCGACATCTGGACCGACAGCGGCTTCCTGACCGGGATCGGCGGCTGCCCGGAGCAGAACCTGGCCGAACAGTTCGCGGCGACCACGCCGACGTACTTCTACCAGTTCGACGACCTGCACGCG
>DATCUG010000611.1:0-15405 GCA_036567525.1 Streptosporangiaceae bacterium
CGGCGGGCCAGCCCGGGCTGGCCGGCCAGGCGGCCGCGCCGGAGGAGGCGGTCCAGCCGGACCCGGCTCAGCCGGAGACGCTGCTCGACCGGCTGGTCGGCCAGCTGACCGGGCAGGGCGTGGCGGCCCGGCAGATCTGGCTGCCGCCGCTCAGCCAGGCGCCCGCGCTGAGCTCGCTGCTGCCGCCGCTGTCCATCACCCGGGACGGGTGCACCACCGAGGACCCGCGCTGGCGCGGCCGGCTGCGCGCGATCACCGGGATCGTGGACCGGCCGTTCGAGCAGCGCCGTGATCCGCTGTGGGCCGACCTGTCCGGCGCGGCGGGCCACGTCGGGGTGGCCGGCGGGCCGCAGAGCGGGAAATCCACGCTGCTCCGCACACTGCTCTGCTCGCTGGCCCTGGTGCACACCCCGGACCAGATCCAGTTCTACGGCCTGGACTTCGGTGGCGGCACGCTCGGCGCGCTGGCCATGCTGCCGCACGTGGGCGGGGTGGCGACCCGGCAGCAGCCGGAGCGGGTCCGGCGTACCGTGGCCGAACTGCAGGGCCTGCTGGACCGGCGGGAACACGAGTTCGCCGCCCGCGGCATCGAGTCCATCGCCGCCTACCGGAGCATGCGGGCCAGCGGCGAGATCACCGGGGACGGGTTCGGCGACGTGTTCCTGGTCGTGGATGGCTGGCTCACGCTGCGCCAGGAGTTCGAGGCGCTGGAGACCGCGATCACCGCGCTGGCCGCGCGCGGCCTCGGCTACGGCATCCATGTGATCGCCGCGACCAACAAGTGGTCTGAGTTCCGGCCCAGCATCCGTGATCTGCTGGGCAGCAAGTTCGAGCTGCGGCTGGGTGACCCGTACGAGTCGGAGATGGGCCGGGCGGCCGCGTCCAACGTGCCGGAACGCAGCCCCGGCCGCGGGCTGACCCGGGACGGGCTGCACTTCCTGGCCGCGCTGCCGCGGATCGACGGCCAGCCGTCCGCGGACGGGCTGCCGGACGCGGTGCGCAAGCTGGTGGAGACGGTGGACGCGGCCTGGCCCGGCCGCCGGGCCCCCGAGGTGCGGATGCTGCCCGGCCTGCTGCCCGCGGCCCGGCTGGCCGAGCTGAGCCAGGCCAGCACCGGGCCGGCCGGGACGGAGATCGCGGTCGGCATCGACGAGACGACGCTGTCCCCGGTGACCCTGGACTTCTCCGCCACCGATCCGCACTTCCTGGTGTTCGGCGACGTGGAGTGTGGCAAGTCCAACCTGCTCCGGCTGGTGGCCGACGGGATCACCGCGCGGTACCGGCCGGAGGCGGCCCGGCTGATCGTCATCGACTACCGGCGGTCGCTGCTGGACGCGGCCGACACCGAGCACCGGATCGGGTACGCGGCCTCCTCGTCGGCCGCGACGTCGCTGATCACCGACGCGCGTGAGGCGCTCCTGGAGCGGCTGCCCACGGCCAGCCTGACCGCCGACGAACTGCGCGCCCGGTCCTGGTGGAAGGGCTCCGACCTGTTCCTGATCGTGGACGACTATGACCTGGTGGCCGGGGCCACCAACCCGCTGCTGCCGCTGCTCGACCTGCTTCCGCAGGCCCGGGACATCGGGCTGCACGTGGTGCTGGCCCGGTCCGCGGGCGGGGCCGGGCGGGCCATGTTCGAGCCGGTGGTGCAGCGGCTGCGTGAGATGGGCACGCCCACGCTGCTGATGTCGGCCAGCAAGGACGAGGGCCAGCTGTTCGGGGTCAAGCCACAGCCGCTGCCGCCCGGGCGCGGCTACCTGATCTCCCGGCGGGCGACGGCCCGGCTGGTACAGACCGCGCTCGCCGGTGACCTGCCGGTCAGCGGCGGCCGGCCGGGCGCCAGTGCCGCCGCCGGCCCCGGGTGACCACCGCGGCCGCCGTGATGACCAGGGCGGCCAGCGCGGCCGCGGCACCGGCGATGGAGAGCGCCATGGTCCGGGTGACCCGGTTCTGGGCCGGCGGCTGGGGCACCGGCACCGGCGGCCCGGCGGGCTGCGCCGCCGCCGCCGGAACCACTGCGGTGACCGCCTGCACCGGGTTGACCATGCCCGCGCCGGTGTGCGCGCCGGTCGGCCCGTCGGCGGTCGCCTCGATCCGGCGCACCACCGCGGCGGCGGGCAGCCGCGGGTAGGCCGACCGGACCAGGGCCGCCACCCCGGACACGAACGCCGCCGCGAAGCTGGTGCCCTGGCTGGCCGGGTTGTAGCCGCCGGGCCAGGCACTGGTGATGTTCGCGCCGGGCGCGGTCACCGACACCCGGGTCTTCCGGTCGGTGTAGCTGGTCAGCGTCCCGGTCTCGTCGACCGCGCCGACCGACAGCACGCCGGGGTAGCTGGCCGGGTAGTACGGGCCTGTCCCGCCGCCCGGATTGTCGTTCCCGGCCGCCGCCACCACCACGGCGTTCCGGCGCAGCGCGAACAGCACCGCGGCGCGCAGCGCGGGTGAGTTCGCCGCGGTCTGCACGGACACGTTGATCACCTGGGCGCCGTCGGCCACCGCGTCCAGGATGCCCTGGGCCAGCCGCCCGGTGGTCCCGGTCTCGCCGGTGTTGACCTTGACCGACAGGATCCGGGCGGCGGGCGCGATGCCGTAGAACGGGACGCCCCGGCCGCGGGCGTCGCTGGCCGCGATGATGCTGGCCACCGCGGTGCCGTGGCCGACGCAGTCCCGCGGTCCCTGCCCGGTCAGGTCGATCTCACTGACCCGGCCGGCCAGTTGCGGGCTGTAGTCCACCCCGCTGTCCACCACGGCCACCGTGACGCCGCGGCCGCGGCTGGCCGCCCACGCCCCGGTGACGTCCAGCGCCGACTGCGCCCATGGCGGCCGGGTCAGCCGGCGGTCGCCGAGCTGCGGCGGGCAGCCCGCGGCCGGCCTGGGCAGCAGCGCGGCCGGCTGCGGGATGGCGGGCGGCTGCGGCTGGACCGGCGTCGCCGACGGGGTGGCTGCCACCCCGGGCGCGGCCAGGCTCAGCAGCACGGGCAGCGCCGCCGCGCCGGCTAACAGCCGCATCAGGACTCCAGGCTGATCACGGTCACCACGGCACTCTACGCGGCGCGGCGGCGGCGCGGGCTCAGCTCTGGTCGAGCGCGTACGAACCGGTCCGGACCGGGCCGTCCGGCACATAGCTAGCGATGATGACCCCGGTGCTGGTGACTGACGACTGGATGAGCCGCAGCGCGGCCGCCCTGGTCCCATCCCGGAACAGCTTCGTCCCGCTGCCCAGGTGCACCGGGAAGTACAGCAGCCGGTACTCGTCCACCAGGTCGCCGGAGATCAGCGCCTGGGCCAGCTCGCCGCTGCCGTGCACCTGCAGTTCGTCGCCCGGCCGTTCCTTGAGCTTGCTCACCTCGGACACCACGTCGCCGCCGAGCAGCTGCGAGTTGGCCCAGTCCACCGAGCCGAGTGTGGCCGAGGCCACGTACTTGGGCAGCGCGTTCAGCTTGCTGGCGATCGGGTCGGCGGGGTCGGTCACCCGGGGCCAGTGGCCGGCGAAGATCTGGTAGGTCTTCCGGCCCAGCAGGAACGCGCTGGCGTGCTCGAACCAGCCCGTCATGGCCACGCCGAAGTCCTGGTCGCCGTACGGGAACGACCAGCCGCCGTAGCTGAAACCGGCGGACGGGTCCTCCTCCGGCCCGCCCGGGGCCTGCATGACGCCGTCGAGGGTAAGGAAGGTGTGCAGGGTCAGTCGCATCGTCGTCTCCTTCAGCTATGTGGTCTCCTGGATAGACGGCCTGGCCCCGGCCAATTCATCGCCCTCGTTCATCGCACCCAGGGAGGACGCCGTGGGGTACGAGCACATCCTGGTGGACCGGTCCGGTGACTTCGCCACCGTGACGATGAACCGGCCGCAACGGCGCAACTCGCTGTCCCACGCGCACATGCGCGAGCTGATCAGCGCGTTCCGCGAGATCGGGGACAGCACCGCGGTGGGGGTGGTGCTGGCCGGTAACGGCCCGGTGTTCAGCTCCGGGCATGACCTGGCCGAGGTGGCTGACGCCGACCTGTCCGCGGTCCGCGCGCTGCTGGCCACCTGCACCGAGCTGATGACGGTCATGCAGCAGATCCCGCAGCCGGTGGTGGCCCGGGTGCACGGGCTGGCCACCGCGGCCGGCTGCCAGCTGGTGGCCAGCGCCGACCTCGCGGTGGCCAGCGAGGACGCCGGATTCGCCACCCCCGGTGGCAAGGGCGGCTGGTTCTGCCACACGCCGATGGTGGCGGTAGCCCGCAACGTGGGCCGGAAACGGGCCGTGGAGATGGCGCTGTCCGGCGACGTCATCGACGCGCGGACCGCGCTGGACTGGGGGCTGGTCAACGCGGTGGTACCAGCCGCGCAACTGGACACCGCGGTCCAGGACCTGCTGGACCGGGTGACCCGCGGCTCGGCCGAGAGCAAGGGCATCGGCAAGCAGGCGCTGTACGCGCAGATCGACCTCGATCAGCCGAAGGCGTACGCCTACGCGGTTGAGGTGATGGCCGCAACCAGCCAGCTGCCGGACGCCCGGGAGTGGACGCACGCGTTCCTGGAGAAGCGCAAACCGCGCTGGCGGCGCGGCCGGCAGTAGCGGGTACTGGCGTTCAGAAAAATGTGGACAGCCAGCTGTGCACGTCCCCGGTGCGGCGCTCCAGCAGGGTCAGGTGACCGTCGTGGTCGAGCAGCTGGGCGGTCACCCCGGGGACGTGCCGGGCCAGCCACTCACCGTGGCCGAACGGCACGAACATGTCTTCGCGGCCGTGCATGAGCAGCACCGGGACGGAGATCTGGGCCATCTCGAAGCCCCACGGGCTGAGGAACGCCTCGCTGTCCTCCCACCAGCCGTCATTCCCGGGGGCCAGGCCCTGTTTGGTGGACCAGACCAGGTATTCGGCCAGGTCGCCGGTGAGCACGGCCGCGTCGGTCGGGGTCAGTAGCGTCCGCAGGCCCGTGGCCACGTCCTCCGGGGTATCGGCCAGCGCCTCCTCGCGTTCCTTGGCCAGCTTCTGCCGGGCCGCCTCGCGGTCGGTGAAGTACAGCCGGAAGTCGCCCGCGTTCAGCTCACCCATCCCGGCGTACCAGTCCAGGCCGTCCGCACCGTAGGGGGCCAGCGAGGCCAGCGACGCGGCCGCCACGACCAGGTCGGGCAGCAGCGCCGCGCAGGCCAGCACATGCGGCCCGCCGCCCGAGATGCCCCACATCGCGACCCGGTCCGCGCCCAGCGCGGCGCAGATCGCGCGCGCGTCGGCGGCGCAGTCCGCGACGGTCCGCCCCGGGTGCGGCGACGAGCCGCCGTAACCGGGCCGGTCGTAGCCGATCAGCCGGAGCCCGCGGGCGGCCGCGTCCGCCACCACGTGCTGGTACAGGTGCCGGGAATTGGGGGTGCCATTGTGCACCAGCACCGGCCGTCCATTGGGGTCGCCGTATTCCTCGACGGCCAGCGTCCGGCCATCCGCGGTCCGGATCAGGCGTTCCATGGCAACCCCCTCGGCTCGGCAGCCCGCGCCTGCCGCGCGGCCTGGACCCATACTGGCCGTATGCCATTGCGACTGCATCACATTGTCATCGACACGCATGACCTGCCGGGGCTGGCCCGGTTCTGGACCCAGGCGCTCGGCTGGCGGGTGCTTTCCGAGCGGGATCAGGAGATCGTCATCGGCACCGACGAGAACGCGCCGGCCGGCATCTGCTTTATGCCGGTAAGCGATGAGAAGACGGTGAAGAACCGGGTGCATCTCGACCTGACTACCAGCGCCGCGGACCGCGACGCGGAAATCGAGCGGCTGCTCAGCCTGGGCGCACGGCGGGTGGACATCGGGCAGACCGGCCAGGAGTCGTGGACGGTGCTGGCTGATCCGGAAGGCAACGAGTTCTGCGTGATACGGCCGAAAGAGACGCTCATCCGCTGAGTCCAGTTGGGTCAGCAAAAGGTAGCGCCAGCAGCGCCTGGATGTCCGCGATGGCCTGGCCGGTGTCCTCGAACAGCACGCCCTGCATCCCGGCCTGCCGCGCCGCCGTCACGTTCTCCAGCACGTCGTCGAGGAACACCATGTCCGCCGCGGGCACGCCCAGGCCGTCGCAGGCTAGCTGGTAGATCCGCGGATCCGGCTTGGACATGCCCGCCTCGTGTGAGTACACGATCAGGTCGGTCATGTCGCCGAAGCCGTAGCGCTGCTGCTCCCGGTCCCGGGCGCCGACGAAGCTGTTGCTGATGATGCCGGTCCGGTAGCGCGGCCGGAGGCTGGCGAAATAGCCGGCCAGCTCGGTGTTCAGCGTGCCCAGGTACTCGGTCCACAGATCGGCCAGGAACTCCCCTAGCTGGCGGTCGTCCAGGCCGAGGATCTCCGCGATACGCTGGCCGGCCTGCTGCTCGGAGATGGTTCCCACCGCGCCGGCCGCGGCCACCTCGGCCAGCTGGGCGCCCAGCCGGCCCGGGCTGAGGCCGAGCCGGGGTTCCCAGATCCGGGCCAGCAGGCCCGGGTCGGTGAGCTCCAGCACACCCCCGATGTCGAAGACGACCGCTCTGATTGGCATGGCTCCACGGTGCGGCCTGCCCCCGGGGCAAGGTCAAGCCCGGGCGGCTAAGGTCACGGCGGCGTCCCGACCGGCGGCGCCCAGCCGGGCCGGGGAATCAGGCAGAACGGGTGCCCGGCCGGGTCGGCATACACCGGTGACCGGCGGTCGCCGCCGAGCTGCCGCGCGCCCAGCGCCACCACCCGGGGCCCGGCCGCGGCCACGTCGTCCACCATCACGTCGAAGTGCAGCTGCGGCGGATGGGCCGGATCCGGCCAGCGCGGTGGGTGGTAGTCGGGCACTCGCTGGAACGCGATGCCGGACGTGGTGTCGTTCACTGAGACGACCGCGAAGTCGTCCTCCTGCCAGGTCACCGGGAGGCCGAGCAGCGCCGAGTAGAACGCGGCCAGTTCGGCTGGGTCCGGGCAGTCCATGATGACGTGGTGCAGCCGTCCGATCACCTCCCCATCATGGCAGCGGGCTCTGCTGCAGCACGCCCCGCTACCGCACTGGGGTGCAGCATCGGCTGGTAACCGGCTGCGATGACGGCCACCGTGGACGGCGGCGTGAGCACGTCCACCACCGCGGGCAGCCCGGCCCCGGCCGGGGCGCGGTAACCCGCGAAAGACCACGGCCGCAGCTGCCTGCCGAGCAGCAGCCCGGTCGTGCCGCCGGCCCGGATCATCACCCCGTCCGGCAGCTGGCTGGGCGGCGCGCGGTAGGTCCGCTTCCGCCGGGCCGGATCGAGCCGTTCCCGGTGCAGCACCTGGTCCATGTCCGGGGCCCGGGGCCGGCCGGGCAGCCGCTGGGCCGCCTGCCACGCCCCGGCGAAGCGCAGGTAGTCGGCGCGGCGGCAGTACGCGCACGGCCGGTGCCCGGCGGCCAGCGCGGTCGCCTCGTCCAGGAAGAACAGCGCCGTCCACCGGCCTGGCGGCATCGGGTCGCGGCGCCGCCCGCGCCAGTCCAGCACGCAGCAGATCCAGGCGGCCGACCGCCAGCGGCTGGTCCCGAGCCGGCGGTCCGGGCCGTGCAGGCAGCCGCGGTTGCCCATGATCAGCCCACGCGCCGGGTCGGCGACGATCTCACCGGTGGGGGTCACCCGGTTCTGCAGCGGCATACCCCTATCGTGCGCCGGGGCTCCGACACTTTGCTGCCAGCACCGGCGCCGCGGCCAGCCACCAGCTAGCTGCGCAGCCGCTGCTCGGTGACCCAGGCCGCGATCTGGGCCCGGGACCGGACGTCGAGCTTGCGCCGGATGTTCTCAACGTGGGCTTCGGCGGTGCGCGGCGCGACGCCCAGCCGGGATGCGATCGCGTGGTTGGTCAGGCCGTCCGCGATCAGCCCGGCCACTTGCAGCTCGCGGCCGGTGAGCCGCGGCCCGGCGCCGGGCCCGCCGCCGGGCGCCGGGCCCAGGAAGCCGAGCACCGCGGCCAGCACCTCTGGCCACCGCCCGTGGTAATGCAGGTGGCTGGTGCCGGGCAGCGGGACGAACGCGGCACCGGGGATGAGCGCGGTCACGTCCTGGCCGAGCTGGAACCTGGTGGCCGGGTCGGCTTCGCGGTGCAGCACGACCGTGCGGGCCCGGATCTGCGGGAGTTCGGCCCGCACGTCGGTGCCGTAGTAAACCTCCAGCATGTCCGCGGCCACCCCGGCCGACGACCAGGCCCGCTGCGCCCTGGTGAACGCGGCCACCTCGGCGGCGCTCGGCCCGGCGATGAAGATGCCGGCCAGCACGCTGGAGCCGAGCCCCCAGTGCGCCCGGACCAGCGCGGTGAGCGAGTCCCGGACCTCGGCCGGGGCCAGGTCGGCGCCGTTAGCGCAGGTGCCGTACAGCACGAGATCCGCGACCCGGTCCGGATGCCGGGCCGCGATGGCCGCCGCGAGCTGGCCGCCTTGCGACGCGCCGAACAAGCTGAACCGGCTGGCCCCGGCCGCGTCGGCGACGGCCAGCGCCGCCGCGAGCTGAGCCTCGAACGACACATCGGCCCCGTCCCGGCCGGACAGGCCACAGCCGGGCTTGTCGTAACGGATCACGGTGTATCGCTGGGCCAGCCCGGCCAGGAACGGGGCGAACGCAAACAGCTCCAGCTGCTGGGCGAGGTGGGTGACCCAGCCCGCGTCACACAGCAACGGCGGCCCGCTGCCAGCCAGCGAGTAGGCGACGCGGCCCGCTGGCGTGGTGCAGTACCTGATAACCGGCGGCACCCGGCCATTATCAGCCGACGGGCGGGCGCGGCGCCGCAGGCAGCGAGTGATCCCAGTCGGACAGCAGTGTCCGGATCGCGGTGACCAGGGCGATGGGCTGGTCCATCATCACGTGGTGCGCTGCCGCCGGGATCTCGATCACCGGGGCGAGCCGGCCGAGCCGGTCGTACATGACCTCGCTCATCTGCGCTGACACCAGGCCGTATTCGGCGCGGAACAGCGCCACCCGGCAGTCCAGCCGGGTGAGCAGATCCGGGACGAGCTGGTGCCGGGCGAAGATGCGCGGGTCGAACTTCCAGCTCCAGCCGCCCGGCACGGCGTGGATGGAGGTGGCGGCCACATGCTCGGCGATGTACGGCAGCACCGGCTGGTCCGGGATGGGACGGAACCGGGCGATGGCCGCCTCCCGGGTCGGGTAGACCCGGAGCGGACCGAACGCGCGCTGCTCCCGGGCGGCGCGTTCTTCGGGCGTGATGTCCCGGACCGGTGAGTCGACGGCGACCGCGCCGGCCAGCCGGGCGCCGTAGCGGCTGGCCGCGCGCAGCGCCACGAAGCCACCCATGCTGTGCCCGATCACCACCGGCGGGCCCGCGATACCGGCCGCCGCCGCGACGGCCAGCACCTCTTCGGCCCAGGCGTCCAGGCGGTAACTGTCCCGGCGCCCACTGTCGCCGTGCCCGGACAGGTCGAGCGCGGCCACCCGGTGGCCGCCCGCCAGCAGCAGCGGGGCGATGTGGTCCCACCAGCGGGCGTGTGCGGCGCCGCCGTGCACCAGCACGATGCCGCCCTGGCCCGGCTGCCCCCAGGCGCGGTAGGCGATGCTGGCCCCGGCTACCTCGGTCCGGCCCTCCTCGGCCGCGGTGCCGAGCGCCGTGGTGAACCAGGACGGGGGCTGGACGGCATCCACCGATGCGAGCGACGTCATGCTTAGCAGGGAACCAGATCAGGCGGCTAGCTGGCCAACCGGGACGGTGAGGACGGTCAGCGGATTCGCGCGAGCAGCAGGGTGAGGTCGTCCTCGCCACGCTGCCGCAGAGCCTGGATGACTTCCTCACAGGCGCCGTCGAGGGTGGCGCCCGGCTTGCCCAGCGCGGCGCCGAGCGCGTCGCGCAGCGCGCTCAGGCCGTCATCGAGCGGCCGGGTGCGGCTTTCCACCAGGCCATCGGTGTACAGCGCGAGCACGGCACCGGGCGGCAGGTCGATCCGCACCGTGTCGAACGACCCGGCGGCCAGGCCGAGCGGCAGCCCGGCGGGCAGCTCGGGCAGCATGGTGCTGCCGTCCGGCAGGGCCAGCACCGGCGGCGGGTGCCCCGCCTTGGCCACCAGGCAGGAACCGCTGTCCGGGTCGAGCACGGCGTACAGGCAGGTGGCGTACGGCGTGCCGGACATGGCCGCGGCCATCCGGTCCAGCCTGCGCAGCACCTCCTCGGGCGCCAGTTCCAGGTCGGCCAGGGCGTGGGCCGCAGTGCGCAGCTGGACCATGACCGCGGCCGCCTCCGGCCCGTGGCCCATGGCGTCGCCGATGATCAGCGCGGTCCGGCCACCTGGCAGCGAGACGATGTCGTGCCAGTCCCCGCCGACCATGCTGGTGCCCACCGGCAGGTACCGGGCCGCCACCTCCAGCCCTTCCGGGACCCGGGGCTCCTCGGGCACCAGGCCCTGCTGCAGCACGAACGCGACCCGGCGCTCCCGGTGGTACAGCCGCGCGTTGTCGATGCACACCGCGGCGTGCGTGGCCAGTTCGGCGGCCACCACGGTGTCCGCTTCGGTGAAACTGTCCCGGCCGACCACCCGGGCGAACGTGACGCAGCCCAGCACCACACCGCGGGCGATCAGCGGCACGGACAGGAACGAGGTGTATTTGGCGTCGGGTTCCCGGCCGCCGGGCCGGCGGGCCAGCCGGTCCGAGGTCTCCCGGTCGAGGTAGCCGGTGACCACCGGGGTGCCCGAGGTCATCGCCCGGTAGCTGGGCGAGTCGGCGCCGAACAGGAACGCCTCACCCGGGCGGAGCAGATTGTCGGTGACCGCCGCGGGCTGGCCGGCCAGCCGGGCCGCCAGCCGGCGGACCAGCGCGGACGAACTGGCCGCGTCCAGCATCGGCTCCTCGGCGGTGAGCAGCCGTTCCAGCACGAAGACCGCGGCGGCGTCGGCGAACTCGGGCACCGCCACCTCGGTGACCTCGCGCGCGGTCCGGGTCAGGTCCAGGGTGGTGCCGACCCGGATCACCGCCTCGCGCAGCAGGTCCGGGCGGGGCGGCGCGGCCCGCTGCGCGATGATCAGCGTGCCGTCGCCGGGCCCAGCCAGCGGCTCGCAGGTCACGGCCAGCTGGCCGCCGCCGCACTCCGGGGTCAGCGTCACCGAGCCCGACCAGGCCCGCCCGGCGGCCGCCTCGGCCAGCCCGCGCCGGATCCGGTCCTGGTGCTCGGCCCGGGCCAGCAGCAGCGGCCAGATATCCCGCCCGGCGACTTCGTCCGCACCGCGGCCGAACAGCTGCTCGGCGGTCACCGACCAGGACGCCACGGCGCCGGCGGCGTTCAGGGTGAACGCGGCGACGCCGGCCGGGTCGGCCGCCCGGGTCGGGCCGTCGTCCCCGGCTACCTGTGACCGCACTGCATTCGCACCAATCCTGACGGCCAGCGCGGAGGCCGCGCAGCCACCTATTCCGGGTTATGTACCGCGGAACACCAGCCGCGGGCAGCGCGGGTCCAGGCCGCCAATGCCCATACCCTGCGATATCGTGCAACCACGAAATGTACCGTACTTCTGGCCACAATCCAGGCTTTGCGGCGCTGGTAATTTCGCTGCCCGGCCCGGGCTGCACCCCCCAGGATAGGAGGCGTGATGACTGACCTGCCGGGGTGGGCGCCACCTGGGGTGGACACCCAGCGGGCCAACACCGCCCGGGTTTATGACTACCTGCTCGGTGGCAGCCACAACTTCCTGGCCGACCAGGACGTGGGCCGGGCCCTCACCGCGCTCGACCCGGCCGCCCGGGTGTTCGCCCGGGCCAACCGGGCGTTCCTCGGCCGCGCGGTGCGTTTCCTGGCCGCGAACGGCATCACCCAGTTCCTCGACATTGGCTCCGGCATCCCGACCGAGCAGAACGTGCACGAAGTTGCCCAGCTCGCCGCCCCGGGCGCGCGGGTCGCGTACGTGGACGTGGACCCGGTGGCCATCGCGCACAGCAAGGCGATCCTGTCCGGCCAGCCGGACGCCGCGGTCCTCGAGGCGGACCTGCGCGACCCGGAGAAGATCCTGGACAGCCCGGAGGTCGGCCGGGTCATCGACTTCAGCCAGCCGGCCGGGCTGCTGCTGGTGGCGGTGCTGCACTTCATCGCCAACGCAGAGGACCCGTGGCAGCTGGTCGCGACGTTGCGGGACAAACTGGCCCCGGGCAGCTATCTCGTGCTGGGCCAGGCCACCAGCGACGGCCGCACCGCGCGGAACGAAGCGTTCGAGAAGATGTACAACCGGAGCGTCGCGACGTCCATTCACCTGCGCTCGCGCGCCGAGATCGAGCGGTTCTTCGACGGCTTCCGGCTGGCCGACCCGGGGGTGGTGTGGGTGCCGCTGTGGCGGCCCGACTCACCGGCCGACGTCCCCGAGGATCCCAGCCGGTCCGGCAATCTGGTCGGCGTGGCCCGCAAGGACTGACCCTCCCGGGCCGGTCACGGCCGGTCAGGCGGCGGGCACGATCCTGGGATAGGACTGCCAGACCGGATCGATGGCCACCGCGGGCAGCGGGGCCACCGCCGCGGCCCGGTCGGCATATCTGGGCATCACCCGGTCCACCCCGGTGATGGCGAAGATGCGCAGCACGCCCCGCGCCGGGGTGACCAGCCGCAGCTCGCCACCTTCGGCGACCGCCGTGCGGTGCGCCCGGATCAGTGCGTGCAGCCCGGCCGAGTCGCAGAACCGGGTGGCGGACAAGTCGACCACGATCGTGGCGTGCCCCCGGGCGGCCGTCCCGGCCAGCGCGGCGCGCAGTGATTCGGCGCTGGCCACGTCGATTTCCGTGGGGGCCGTGATCACCGGCACACCCCGGAGCATTGTCACCGGGCAACTGACGACAGCCATTGTCGTGGACCTCCTAGCCGAGATCCGGATCGCCGAGACGGCTCGCGCTAGATACCCAGCAGGACTAGACGAAACCTGGCTCGCCGCGCTTCCAGACCGCGCACCCCTGAGCTTGCCGGTTCCTTACCAGTATCGCTCGTCCTTCTGTGTGCTTGCTGAGAATTAGCTGCCGTCTCGCTGGCTTACCGGCCGGGCCCCGGGATGTGACACTGGGGCGCATGGTGAACCAGAGCGAGTTCGACGAGCTGCTCAGCCTGCTGCGCGGGTTCGTCCGGCGTGAGGTGCTGCCGGCCGAGGCCGGCATCGACGAGACCGACGAGATCCCGGCCCGGCTGATCGCGCAGGCCAAGGAGATGGGCCTGTACGGCTACGCGCTGCCCACCGAGTACGGCGGGCTCGGCCTGTCCGTGACCCAGCAGGTCCGGGTGGCCATCGAACTCGGCTACGCCAGCCCCGCGTTCCGCTCTCTGTTCGGCACCAACAACGGGATCGCCGGCCAGGTGCTGGTCTCGGCGGGCACCGCCGAACAGCGCAAGCACTGGCTGCCCCAGCTGGCCTCCGGCGAGGTGGTCGCGTCGTTCGCGCTGACCGAGCCGGACGCCGGCTCCGACCCGAGCCGGCTGACCACCACCGCCCGGCCGGTGCCCGGGGATGGGAAGGGCTGGGTCATCGACGGGCTCAAGCGGTACATCACCAACGCCCCGGCGGCCGACGTCTTCCTGGTCTTCGCCCGGACCGACCCGGAAGCCCCGCCGGGCAAGGGCATCGGGGTGTTCATCGTGCCGGCCAGCACTCCCGGGGTGGCGGTAGCGCCGCGGGATCACAAGATGGGCCAGGCCGGCGCGTGGACCGCGGACGTCGCGTTCACCTCCGCCCGGGTGCCCGCCGACGCCCTGATCGGGCAGGCCGCCCAGGCGGGCTACGCCACGGCCATGCGCAGCCTGGCGCACGGGCGGCTCACCATCGCGGGGGTCTGCGTGGGGGTGGCGGCCCGGCTGATCGAGGAGAGCGTCAGCTACGCGCGGGAGCGCTCCCAGGGCGGTCACCCGATCGCTGAGTATCAGCTCGTCCAGGCCATGCTGGCCGACTCGCAGACCGAGTACATGGCGGCCCGGGCCCTGGTGCTGGAGGCCGCGGCCCAGTACGAGGCGGGCACCGACCGGCGGCTCGCCCCGTCGGCGGCCAAGTACTTCGCCAGCGAGGCCGTCGGCCGGATCGCGGACCGGGCTGTGCAGATCCACGGCGGCTCGGGCTACATCCGCGGCGTGCCAGCCGAACGGCTGTACCGCGACGTGCGGCTGTTCCGCATCTACGAAGGCACCAGCCAGATCCAGCAACTGGTCATCGCCCGCGAGCTGCTCAGGTAGCAGGGCGCGGCGGCGGCCCGGCCTGGCGCAGCTTGGCCTGCAACCGGGTCACGTCGCCCGGGCTGAAGCCGTGGCTGGCCAGCCACTGGGCGGCCCCGCCGTAGCGGACGGTGAGCTGGTCCAGGAACGCCGCCATGGTGGCGGCCTGCGGCCGGTGCGATCCGGCCGGCTTGCTGTCCACGTCGCGGGCGTAGGTCGGTGACCGGCGCAGCCGGTCCAGCAGCAGTTCGAGGCGCTCCCCGGTGGCGGCGTAGTCGGCGGCCACCGCGTCCGGCCGGACCCCGGCCGCACTGAGTGCCAGCGCGACCACCACCCCGGTCCGGTCCTTGCCCGCCGCGCAGTGCACCAGCGCGGCACCCGGCGCGGTGGCCACCGCGCGCACCGCCGCGGCCACCTGCTCCGGGCGGTCCTCCAGGTAGCCCAGATAGTGCCCGGCCCGGGGGTCGGCCGGATAGCGGGACCGGTCCGCGTCGTCCCGGGTCAGCAGCACGTCCGCGACCACGTCGGTGGCGGCGCCCTGTTCCGGCAGCACCGGGCAGTGCACGTGCCGCACGTCCGGCACCGCATCCAGCGGAGCTGCTCCCTCGGCTCGCAGCTCGGCCGTGCTGCGCAGATCGACGACGGTGGTCAGGCCGACGTCGCCGACCAGCCGGATGATGTCGGCCGGCGACAGGTCCTGCAGATTGTCACCGCGCAGCAGCCGGCCGGCCAGGATCGTGCCGCCGTCCTCCGTCGGCAGGCCACCCAGATCGCGTACGTTGACGGCACCGTCGAGGTCGATCCAGGCCATGCCGCCATCCTGTCAGGGGCGGCGCAGCAGCCACCGCCACAGGGTCCGCCGCGGCGGCCGCACCACGACGTTGCCACCAAAGTTTTTGCCCGCGAGCTCGACCCGCAGGATCACCGGCTGCTTCGGGCCGCGGGGCGGCCGGGTCCGGACGTTGCCGCCGATCACCGTCACGCCGTCGGTGTCGACCTCCAGGCCGGGCCGGGTGATCAGAATGAGGTTCCCGCCGCGCACTGCTGCGTCGATGTGCAGCGTGGGCCCGGTGATCACCGCCTCGGTGAAGTCGAGCTTCACGTTGCCCCCGGTGGCGCTGATGTCCATCCGCCGCGGCACCACCCAGTCCCCGCGGCGGCCCGCGTTCCCGCCCAGGCACGTGATCTCGACCAGGTCCTTCGGCTGCACGGCGGCCGCGCCCGGCACCACGGGCAGGTCGGCGGTCAGCACGGCCAGCTCGCTCGTGGTCCGCGCGGTCAGCGCCTTCTCCA
>DATCUG010000612.1:0-4732 GCA_036567525.1 Streptosporangiaceae bacterium
CGACGGCGGGGCCGGGTCCGCCGCCGGGGGCAAGTCCGCCGCCCCGGGCGGGCCCGGCCGGCCGGACACCTGGGTGGGCCGCGGCCCGCGGGCGCCCAGTTCCAGGCCGCAGGCCCGGCGCAGCGCCTCGGCGAACTGCGGGCAGGTGGCGTACCGCTCGACCGCCACCTTGGCCAGCGCCTTGGCCATCACCTCGTCGACCTCGGCGGGCAGGTCCGGGCGGCGGCTGGTCAGCGGCGGCGGCGGGGCGGACATCTGCGCCCACATCACCGCGACCGACTCGTCCCTGGTGAACGGCGGCGCGCCGGTCAGCATGGTGAACGCGGTGCAGGCCAGCGCGTACTCGTCGGTCCGGGCATCCACCGGCCGGCCCTCGATCTGCTCCGGCGCGATGTAGTCCACCGTGCCGAGGAACTGGCCGGTCGAGGTCAGCGCGCTGTCGGACAGGGCGCGCTTGCTCAGCCCGAAGTCAGACAGGTAAGCGTGGCCGGGAAAACTGGCCGCACCGTCCAGCAGGATGTTGCCCGGCTTGACGTCCCGGTGCACCAGGCCGTGCGCGTGCGCTGCCTCCAGCCCGGCCGCCACCTGAGAGATGATGTGGCAGGCCTGCACGACCGGCAATGGTCCCCCGGCATTGACCAGCGACTGCACGTCCCGGCCGTGCACGAAACGCATCGCGATGAACAGCACCCCGGCGGCCTCGCCCGCCTCGAAGATCGGGATGATGTTGGGGTGGTCCACCGCCGCGGCGGTCCGGGATTCCCGGATGAACCGCTGCCGGAACGCGGCGTCCCGGGCCAGTTCGGGGGCGAGCAGCTTGAGCGCGACGGGACGCTCTAGCCGGGTGTCGTAGGCACGGTAGACAACGGCCATGCCGCCACGGCCGGTCTCCTCGTCGAGCCGGTACCCGGCGATCCGGGAACCGACCCCGAACCGGCCTGATTCTGGCGTGTCCTCCGTCACCTCATCCCCCGCTCCGGCGCCCGAGGGCTGGGGCGGGCAGGCTGCCCGTCCAGGCGCCCCGCCCCAGCCATCTGCCTAGTGCCGCCTTTGCTCCATCGTTCCCGGTTCGGGCCCGGCTGAACAGGGCCCTCTGTCCCCAAAGGGTTACCTGGCCGCCACGGCTAGACGGCCAGACGGCTAGGCCAGCGGGCCATCCTGGCCGCGGGCCGGCGGACCGGCCCTCAGCGGGTGGCGGCCAGCGTGGCGGTCAGCCCAGGCCATACGTCCGGGTCGTGCCCGGGCACCAGCCGGTAGCCGCGGCCGGCGGCGATCCGCTTGAGCTTGCGGATCTGCGCGACGCTGTCCGCCGCGGACGCCCCGATCCGGCCGCCCACCGCCACTTCCCGGTCCACGTTCTCGGTCAGGTCGGCGGCATCGAACGCGAACACGAAGCCGCCGCCCCGGGCCAGCCGGACGACGAAGCTCTGATGCCCCGGGGTGTGCCCGGCGGTCTCGACCGCGGTCACCCCGGGCGCGATCTCGGTGTCGCCGTCGGCCTGCCGCCAGTCGATCCGCGGGTCGTCGAAGTCCACCCGGAAGATGCCATTTTCTTCTGGGCCGGGCGGGCTGGCCAGCCCATACTCCAGTTCGGCCCGCTGGATGTGCACCGGCACCCGGCCGGCGAAGTGCTTCAGGCCCCCGGCGTGGTCGTAGTGCAGGTGGCTGATGGCCACCGCGCGGATGTCGGCCAGGTCCAGCCCGGCCGCGCCGAGCGCGGCCAGCAGCGGCTCCCCCGGGCCGGGCAGCACCGGCTGCTCGACCGGGTCCGGATGGAACCGGGCCCGCAGCGCCGGGTCGCTGATCAGCGCGGTGTTCAGCCCCGTGTCCAGCAGCAGCCAGCCCCCGTCGCACTCCAGCGCCACCGCAGGCACCGGCTCGCGCAGCACCTCCCCTGATCCCCCGTCCACCGACACCGACCGCGGCACGTCCACCCAGCCCAGGGTGAGCGGTACCACCCGCCGGACCCCCACACCCATCATGCTTAACGCTCCTGCCATGGAACTGCCCCGGCAACACCGTAGGGTTGCCGGGGCAGAACCACCATCCGGACCGGTCAGTTAGCCCGCAGCCAGGTCGCCGTGAAGCTGTTCCCGCCGCTGAGCGAGGAGATCGAGTCCTTCGCCTGGCCAGAATTGTTCACCATGATGATCTGCGTCGGGCTGAAACTGCCGATCGCCGACCCATTCGCCGTGGCGTTGGTGAACGTCACCGGGCTGAAGTGGGCCAGCGGCAGGATGCCACCGCTGGCCGTGCAGCACGGCGCTTCGGCGATGACCTCAGCCGAGGAGTTGGCCGCCCCGGACAGGCTCGCGTGGACCGTGTGGCTCCAGCCCCGGGTTGTGTCCGACAGCACGAGCGTGTAGTTGCCACTCCCGTTGTAGGTGACCGAGCCCTGGAAATGGTCTCCGGGGCGGACCGTGTTGCTGAAGTTCACCGGGTAGGCCGGGTACATCTCGTACCAGGAGTAGTACTCGGGCGTGCTGCCGGAACAGTCCACCTCGCTGCCGGTCTGCTCCACCGAGCTGCTGTTGTAGCCGTCCAGCCCGACCCAGAAGCTCGAGTACTTGGCCGAACCGCTGCAGGTGCCGGTGGGCTCGGTCCAGCTAGCCGACACGCTGGTAAACGTGCGGCCGGTGGCGGCGTAGCCGGACCAGTTGGTACTCGACGCCGCATTGACCCGGCCGCCGTGCCCGGCCAGCGGCCTGGTCCCGTGGCCGGTAGGCCGGACCAGATGCACCGCGGGCCTGATGAGCGAACTGTGCCGGGCTGCGGGCGCCGCGGCGGCCGGGCCGGCCGCCGCGATGACCGAGCCGAGCACCAGACCCAGGCCGGCCAGCGGGATGCACCATCTGCGTAACATGTAGCTCCTCCTCGTGGGGTTTGCCGGACATGCCGTGCCCTACTCCCCAGTAGGTTTTTAAGGCACCAGCCGGGCGTGGTCAATCCTGAGTTGAAGAAAAGCCCGCGTTGGCCTAGCTGGGCCACCCGGCCGGCGCTTCAGATGGCGCCTCTGCGCTGCAGGTAGTTGAACGCGGCCCAGCCCACCGGGACCGGCAGCCAGAACGTGAGCAGCCGGAACAGCAGCACCGCGCTGACCGCGGTGGCGGCCGCCATCCCGGTCGCGGTGAGCCCGGCGGCCAGCGCGGCCTCGACCGCGCCAAGCCCGCCCGGGGTGGGCACCGCGGAGCCGAGCGCGGCACCGGTCAGGTACACCACGGCCGCACTGGTCAGCGCGATGTGCCCGCCGACGGCCAGCACCGAGGCGGCCAGGCAGAAGATGTAGCACGCGCTGAGCATGAGCGCGCCGCCGATGCCCTCGGCCAGCTTGGCCGGCCGCTGCACCATGGCCACCAGCCGGGGCCCGATCTGGCTCAGTGCCGGGCCGAGCCGGGCCCGGAGCAGCCGCCTGCCGCGCGGTACGGCCAGCACGGCGAGCACCAGCAGGACCAGCCCGGCGATCACCCAGTAGGCCCAGTTGGGCGGGCGCAGTGCATGACTGCGCGCCCCGGTGATGGCCACGAAGATGACCAGCAGCACGGTGTGCAGCACGAACGCCACCACTTGGGACACGCCGACGCTGGCCGCCGCGACCGCGGGCGGTACCTTGCGGCGCTGCAGGTAGCGGACGTTGAGCGCGGCGCCGCCGACCGCCGCCGGGGTGACCAGCGTGACGAACGAGCTGGCTAGCTGGGCCAGCACGGTCCGGGGGAAGCTCAGCTTCTCCAGCACGAAGCCGGACAGCTGCCAGGCGGCGGCCGCGTAGGTCAGCGCCGACAAGCCGAGCGCGGCCAGCATCCAGCGCGGGTCGGCGGTCCGCAGCAGCGTGGCCAGATTGACCCGGGCCAGCTCGGAGGTGAGCAGGTAGACGGCCAGGATCGTGGCCACCAGGGTGATCAGGCTGCGCGGCCGGATCCGCTCCAGCTGGACCGGCGGCACGACCTGCCCGTCCCCCGGGTCGATGGTGAGCAGCCGGGCCCGCAGTTCGGGCAGGACGTGCTTGTGCTGGCGCAGGTACATGCGGGTCGGCCGGGTCAGCACCACCGGCTGCAGCAGCGGCAGCAAGGCGACCAGCCCGGCCCCGTCCAGCCTGCGCAGCGCCAGGTCAACGGCCCGGTCAGGGCCGGTCAGCGTGGCCAGCTCGGCCAGCAGCTGGGCCAGGTCCAGGCGGAGCTGCACGTCGCTGGCGGCGATGTCCCCGGCGCCCGGATCGAGCAGCTCGATCCGGCCATCCGGGCAGATGATGATGCGGTCCGCGGTCAGCGACCGGTGCGTCACCCGGTGCGCGTGCAGCCGGAGCACCGCGTCCCATACCCGTTCCACTTCAGCGTCGGTCACGTCGCTGCCCCGCTCGGCCAGTGACGTGCCGCCATCGGCGTCGGTGGCCAGCGCCATGGCTTCCGGGCCGACCCGCAGCACGGCGCGCAGCCGCGGCGTGCGGACCCCGGCGTCTTCCACCGCATAGGCCAGCAGCGCCCGGCGCTCGGCCAGCCGCTCGGTGGACAGCGGGGCCCGGCGGGCCACCTGGTCGCGCAGCCGCACCAGCCGGTACAGCCGGTACAGCAGCCCGGCCGCCTGCTGGTCCCGGTCGAAGATGGTCACGTCCAGGCGGCGGCCGGCGGGGGTGACCGCCGCGTACCGCCGGGACTCGACGCCGGACGCCGGAACCCGGCGCAACTCGGTCACCGGCTCGTCGGCCGAGCCCAGCGCCGCCGCGATGGCCTCGGCCGAC
>DATCUG010000613.1:0-3605 GCA_036567525.1 Streptosporangiaceae bacterium
CTCGACGCGATGTCGCGCAAGCTCACCGTCAGTGCCGCCGACCGCCCGGCCTCGCCGAGGCACGCCGCGCCTCCCGCACAGGCCGCCAGGGAGCAGGCCAGCGTCAACGAGCAGGCTACGACCCCCATACCGAAGCACGCCGCCGAGGCGTCCAACCCGGACGAGACCACCGCCGGCTAAGGCTCCGGGGGCGTCAGCGCAGCAGCAGCCGGGTAGCCAGCTCGAGGTGGCTGGTCACGTCGTCCGCGGACGCCCGCCTGGTCACCCAGGCCACCAGGTTGGACAGCCACACGTCGCCGATCACCCGGGCGATCGCCTTGTCGTCCGCGGACGGCTCGCCCTCGTGGATGGCCCGGGTCAGGGTCTGCTCCATCAGCCGGGCCACGGTGTTGACCTCGGCGGCCGCGCTCGGGTCGGCGAACATGAAGGCCCGGGTCATCGCCTCGGTCAGCATCGGCTCGCGCTGCATGGCCCGGGTCATCCGGCTCAGCACGTAGAGCATCCGGTCATACGGCGTGTCACCCGGGATGGGCGCCCGGTTCAGCTTCTCCTGGGTGCGCTCGAACTCCCGGGCCAGGCCGGACACCAGCAGGTGGATCTTGGACGGGAAGTACCGGTACAGCGTGCCCAGCGCCACGTCGGCCCGTTGTGCCACGGTCCGCATCTGCACCGCCTCGTAGCCACCCTTGGACGCCAGCGCCAGGGTGGCGTCGAGGATCCGCTTGCGCCGGTCGCGCTGCGCGGCGGAGCCCAGGTCGGCATCCGTGGGGGCATTCGGCGCAATAGTGCTACGTGTTCTCGGCGATGCCATCGAGGCCTCTCGTCCTGTGCCATGACCCGGTGCCATTCCCGGCATCAGTCACCGGCATATCGGGTAAGCCGGGCTGGTTGCAGGGCTCGTTCTACAGTCCAGCGTATCAATCACAGGCGGGCGGGGCAGGTCGGCGGACTGGCCTCGCCGAGGTATAACGTGTTCTAATTTTGGGGCCGGGGCGAAGAGGAGGGCCGGTGCCGATCGCGATCACTGAGGAGCAGCGGGCCCTGCAGGCCGCCGTGCGCGACTGGGCCAAGAGCATGGATCCGATCACTATGGTCCGGCAGCTGGAGCCCGGGTCGCAGCCCGGCTCGGCGTCCGGTGGCTCACCGGCCGGCGCCCCTTCAGCCGGCTCAACCGCCGGCGCACCCTCAGCCGGCCCTAATCCGACATATGTAGGTGATGCCGCCAGGTGCTGGTCTGGCCTGGTGGAGCTGGGCATCTTCTCGATCGCGCTGCCGGGCGAGGTGGGCGGCGCAGACGGAACCGTGGCCGACCTGGCCGCCGCGCTGGAGCAGGTGACGGCCGCGCTGATTCCGGGTCCGGCCATGCCCACCCTGCTGGCCGCACTGCTGCTGGCCGGCGCCCCGGCCGGGCCCGTGCGGCCCGAATCCACCTCCCACCCCGCCGGGTTGGCCCTGCTCACCGAGCTGGCGGCCGGCCGGGCCAGCGCCGCGGTGGCATTCTCGGCCGGAACGCTGCGCGGCGCTGGGCAGGCCGACGGGACGCTGCGGGTGACCGGAGACACCGGCCTGGTACTCGGCGCGGGCAGCACGACGCACCTGCTGCTGGCCGCGGCGGTACCGGCGGCGGACGGGCCGGCGGCGGAGGGGGCGGCGGTGGAGGGGCCTGCGGCCCCGGCCGGCCAGGACGGGGCGGTATGGTTCCTGGTCCCGGCCAGCCAGCCCGGGCTGACCCTGCGGCCCCGGCCGCCGGTGGACTTCTCCCGAACGCTGGCCGACGTCCGCTTGGACGAGGCGGTCATCGGCCCGGAGCAGATCATCGCCGGGCTGGGCACGTCCCGGGTACGGGATCTGGCCGCCACGCTGGCCGCGGTGGAGGCGGCCACGGTGGCCAGCTGGTGCTGCGACACCGCGGCCCAGTACGCCCGGACCCGGCACCAGTTCGGCCGGGCCATCGGCTCGTTCCAGGCGGTCAAGCACCTGTGCGCCGGGATGCTCTGCCGGGCCGACCGGGCCACCGCGCTGGCCTGGGACGCGGCGCGCGCCGCGGACGAGGCGCCGGACGAGCACCCGCTGGCCGCGGCGGCCGCGGCCGCGCTGGCGCTGGACGCCGCGGTGGATAACGCCAAGGACTGCATCCAGGTGCTCGGCGGGATCGGCTTCACCTGGGAGCACGACGCCCATCTGTACCTGCGCCGGGCGCTGGCCGTGCGCCAGCTGCTCGGCGGTTCCGCGGCCTGGCAGCGCCGGGTGGCGGAACTCGCGCTGGCCGGTGCCCGCCGCCGGCTCGGCGTGTCCCTGGCCAGCCAGGAAACTCTGCGGGGGAGCGCCACAGTCCGCGAGGTAGCGGCGGCGGTCGCCGCGCTGCCCGAGAAACAGCGCCGGGCCGCGCTGGCCGACGCGGGTTACGTGGCCCCGCAGTGGCCGCCGCCCTACGGCCAGTCCGCCTCGCTGGCCACCCAGCTCGTCATCGACGAGGAACTGAACCGGGCCGGGCTGGCCCGGCCCGACCTGGTCATCGGCGGCTGGGCCGGGCACGCCATCCTGCAGCACGGCACACCGGCCCAGCGGGACCGGTTCATCTGGCCCACGCTGCGCGGCGAGATCACCTGGTGCCAGCTGTTCAGCGAGCCGGAGGCCGGCTCCGACCTGGCCGGGGTGCGCACCCGGGCCGAGCCGGTGACCGGGGGTGGGGAGGGGGAGGCTGGGGGAGCGTGGCGGCTGACCGGGCAGAAAGTCTGGACGTCCCTGGCCCACCAGGCGGACTGGGCCATCTGCCTGGCCCGCACCGACCCCACCGTGGCCAAGCACCGCGGGCTCAGCTACTTCCTGGTCGACATGACCAGCCCGGGCATCGACATCCGGCCGCTGCGCGAGATCACCGGCCGGGCCATGTTCAACGAGGTGTTCCTGGACGGGGTGGTCGTGCCGGGCGACTGCCTGCTCGGCCAGCCGGGCGAGGGCTGGCGGATCGCGCGCAGCACGCTGGCCGCGGAACGCACCGCGATGGGCCGTGGGTCGGCGTTCGGCGAGGACGTGGAAGGACTGATCGGTGTGGTCCGCGCGGCTGGCCTGGACCAGGACCCGGCTGTGGCCGGGCAGCTCGGCGGGCTGGTCGCCGACGGCCTGGCCGGCTCGCTGCTGGACCTGCGGGCCACCCTGGCCGAGCTGGGCGGGGCGGAACCGGGCCAGCAGGCGGCGGTGCGCAAGCTGATCGGCGTGGCGCACCGCCAGGCGGTGGCCGAGGCCGCGCTGACCCTGTCCGGCCCGGACGGCGCGGCCGCCGACGGCGCGGCCGCCGATGCGGTGCACCAGTTCCTGCTCACCCGGTGCCTGAGCATCGCCGGCGGGACATCCCAGATCCTGCTGTCCCTGGTCGGCGAGCGCGTGCTGGGCCTGCCCCGAGAAGAGGTGCGCTGAGTGGACTTCGCCCACACCGAGTCCCAGCAGGCGGTGGCGGCGGCCGCGGCCGAAGTGCTGGACCGCAGCCGGGCCGGCGCGACACTGTGGAAAGAACTCAGCCAGGCCGGGCTGCTGGCGCTGGCCCTGCCGGACTGGCTGGGCGGTGACGGGCTGGCGGTGCTGGACACCGCGGTGCTGCTGACCGA
>DATCUG010000614.1:0-2125 GCA_036567525.1 Streptosporangiaceae bacterium
GCCGACGCGGCCGAGCTGACCGCAGGCAGCCGGGTGACCCTGTCCATCCGGCCCGATCCGGTGCTGGTTTCCGCCGCCTCCGCTCCCGCTGCGAGCGACGCTTGACGCCAGCAGCTTCGCACCCGCCGCTTTCTACCGAACGCCGGCTGGTGGCCGGTGCCGTGCTGCGCCGCGGAGCCAGTTCGGACTACCGGAAGATCGAGATCGTCGCGGGTGAGCCGCATACGGTGCGGGACGAGTTCGGGGTGACTGGGCCGGCCGGACCGGCCGGGCCGGCCGGGCCGGCCGGGCTGGCGGCGGGCGCGCGGCCGCTGGCCTGCCTGGTGCACATCACCGACCTCCAGCTGGCCGACGTGCAGTCCCCGACCCGGTTCGAGTTCCTCAACCGGTATTTCGCCGACCCGCGGTACGCCGGGCTGGTGCCGGTGCAGCGCCCGCAAGAGGCGCTCACCCCGCACGCGGTGGACGCCATGCTGCGCACCGTCAACCGGCTGTCCGGCCCGGCCACCGGGCTGCCGCTGCAGCTCGCGGTGACCACCGGGGACGCCATCGACAACGCGCAGTGGAACGAGGTGCAGACATTCCTGGCGCTGTTCGAGGGCGGCCTGGTCCGGCCGGATTCCGGGGCGCCCGGTTATGCCGGGGTGCAGGCGCTGGACTGGCCGGATGACATCTTCTGGAAGCCGGACGGCGACGGCCCGGCCGGCCCGGACTTCTTCCGCCGCCAGTTCGGCTTCCCGCACTGGCCGGGCCTGCTGGAGCGGGCGCTGCGCGAGTTCCCGGCGGACGGGCTGCGGCTGCCGTGGCTGTCCTGCTACGGCAACCACGAGGCGCTCAACCAGGGCGTCGGCGCGGCCACACCGGGCCTGGCCGCCGCGCTGACCGGCGGCCAGAAGCCGACCGGGCTGCCGGACGGCTTCGACGCCGACAAGGCGCTGGAGCTGTTCACGGTCAGCCCCGAGGTGTTCATGACCGGCCCGGCCCGGGCCGTGCCCGCCGACCGCGGCCGGCGGCCGGTCACCCGGCAGGAGTTCGTGGCCGCGCACTTCCGGCCCGGGGCCCAGCCGGCCGGGCATGGCTTCACCGAGCAGAACCGGCTGGCCGGCACGGCCTACTACGTGCACGACACACCGGCGGTGCGGTTCATCGGGCTGGACACCAACTGCCTGGCCGGCGGGGCGGACGGCTGCCTGGACCGGCAGCAGGCCCGGTGGCTGGAGGACCGGCTGGCCGAGGTGCATTCGGCCTACCGCGGGCCGGACGGGTCGGATGTGCGCACCAGCGCCGAGGACCGGCTGGTGGTGCTGTTCTCGCACCACGGGCTGGACACGCTGACCAACACCCGGGTCGCGCACCTGGGCCCGGGCGGCGAGCCGCTGCTGCCCGCGGCCGGGTTCCTGGCGCTGCTGCACCGGTTCCGCAACGTGGTGCTGTGGCTGAACGGGCACACGCACACCAACGCGGTCCGCGCGCGCCGCGACCCGGCCGACCCGGCCCGCGGGTTCTGGGAGGTAACCACGTGCGCGGTCATCGACTGGCCGTGCCAGACCCGGATCGTGGAACTGGCCGACGCGGCCGGGCAGCTCGCCATCACCTGCACGATGGTGGACCACCACACGCCGCTGGCCCCGGTGGCACCGGCCGCGGCCGGGTTCAGCCGGGACGACCTGGCCGCGCTGCACCGTGAGCTGGCCGTCAACATCCCGTTCGACGGCCCGCACCACGGCCGGAGCGGCGCGGTCACCGACCGGAACGTGCAACTCCTGATCACCCCGCCGTTCCCCCTCACCCGCCTCCCCCAGCTCTGAGCCCAGCCAGAACCATCAGCGCGGTGAGAAAGTGGTCACCGGTGACCGCAAACTCACCGCGCTCATGGCTGAGCACGGTGGCCTGGGTGCGGTGCGCGGCGATCGGGTGCTGAGACTACGATCGGGGCGGTGCGGCGTGAGTCTTCGACGGTGGTCGTCGTGGTCGGCGAGGTGCGGGACCCGGTCCTGGCCGCCCTGGCCCAGTCCCCCAACATCGCCCTGGTCCGTCCGCCGGCGCCGGACGAGGAGCCGGACCGGCTGACGGCGGCGGCTCAAGGCCTGGCCGAGGCGGGCCGCCGGGCCGCGCCGTTCGTGCT
>DATCUG010000615.1:0-2560 GCA_036567525.1 Streptosporangiaceae bacterium
GGCGTCGCCGTGCCCGCCGATCAGGATCGGGATGGGCCGGTCCGGCACCGGCGCCATCTTGATTGCGGGCACGTCGAACACCGCGCCGTGATGCTCGAAGTAGCCGCCCGCGGCCAGCCCGCGGATGATCGCGATCTCCTCGTCCATCCGCTGGCCGCGGCCCGCCCAGGGCACGCCGAGCACGTCGTAGTCCTCGCGCCACGGGCTGGTGCCCACGCCCAGCGCCAGCCGGCCGCCGGTCAGCACGGCCACCGAGGTGGCCTGCTTGGCCACCAGCACCGGGTTGCGCACCGGCAGCTTGAGCACGAACGTCACGAAGCGCAGCCGCTGGGTCACCGCACCGAGCGCCGGGATCAGCGAGAACGGCTCCAGGAACGGCTTGTCCTCGAGGAACTCGCGGGTGCCGTCGGGATTGAACGGGTAGACGCTGTCCGAGTGCTCCGGGTAGCAGATGCTGTCCGGCACCACCATCGAGTCGTAGCCGGCCTCCTCGGCCGCCCGGGCCAGCGGGATGTAGCTGGCCGGGTCGGTCATTGACTCGGCATACGAGAAGCGCACGGATACCTCCCGCGCAAAAACTAGAACACGTTCTTGCGCAGCGTCAATCGGCCGGGGAAGCTGATGCCATGGACGAAGCTGCTCTGGCCAACCTGGTCGCGCTGGAAGAGATCCGCCGGCTCAAGCACCGCTACCTGCGCTGCGTGGACCTGAAGCTCTGGGATGAGCTGGCCGACACGTTCACCGCGGACGCCACGGCCAACTACGGAACCCCGGCCCTGGGTGAGCCGCTGAACCTGTCCGGCCGGGACGAGATCGTCGGCTTCATGCGCAAGAACCTGGGGCCGGACATCATCACCGAGCACTTCGCCGCCCAGCCGGAGATCGACATCGACGGCGACACGGCCACCGGCACCTGGTGCTTCGAGGACACGGTGATCGCCACCGCCTACCGCTTCGTGATCAAGGGCTCGGCGTTCTACCAGGACCGGTACGCCCGCGGCGCGGATGGCCGGTGGCGGATCGCGCACACCGGCTACACCCGCACCTACGAGATGACCCTGTCCCTGGACGACCTCCCCTCCCTCAAGTTCACCGCCAACCGGTGGGCGGACTAGTTCACTCGGCGTGCAGGGCGGCGGCGGTGCGCATCCGGGCCGCCCACCCGGCGGGCAGCAGCGCGCCGGCCACCGCGATGACCACGCCGGCCAGCGCCAGCACGGCCAGTTCCCAGGGCTGCCACACGGCCAGGTAGCTGGCGGGCAGGCCGAGGTTGGCCGAGTGGGCCATGACCGGCAGCACGGCCCGGTGCAGCGCCATCCCGGCCGGCACCGCGATCAGCCCGGCCAGCAGCCCGGTGCCGGCCACCCAGCAGACCACCATGCCGATGGTCTGCCGCGGGGTCATCCCGACCGCCTTGAACACGCCCAGGTCATGCACCCGCTCCCGGGTGTGCAGCACGATGGTGTTCAGCACGCCCAGCCCGGCGACCAGGGCGAGCAGCACGGTCAGCGTGCCGATCAGGCCCAGCATCAGGTTGACCACGATCGAGTCTCTGGTGTTCGGCACCACCGCGTAGGCCGGGCCGAGCCGGTTACCGAGGGACCGCGTGTAGCTGTCCAGCGAGACGCCCGGGCGCAGCCCGATGTCGTACTGCTGCGGCTGGGTCAGCGCCTGGCCCGCGGCGGCCAGCGTCCGGATGTCGGTAATGACTGACACGCCCCGCCCCTCGGAGTCGAAGTCCTCGCCGGTGATCCGGACCCGGATCGGCGTGCTGCCGAGGATGATCGTGACGTCGTCGCCGATCCTCTTCCCGGTCAGGGTGAGGAAGCCGGTGGACACCACCGCCTGGCCCGGGCCGGTGTACCAGTGCCCGCTGATCATCGGGTACCCGGTCCAGCCGGCCGCCCCGGCGAACGCGGTCAGCGGGTGCTGGCCGGTCAGCCCGGCCACGCTGAACGGGCTGTCGGTTTCCGCGACGTAGTGCCGGGTGCCCGGCGCCGCGGCCAGGGCCGCCTGCACCGTGCGCTGCTGCGCGGCGTCGAACGTGTCCGGCGAGTTGAGGTAGACCTGCACCGGCTGGGCGGTGGCGTGCGACAGCCCGCCCACCACCCGGTTCAGCGACGTGCTCAGGCCGACCGCGAACGTCACCACGGCCGCGCCGAGCAGCACGGCGACCAGGGTGATCGTGGTCCGCGCGGGGCGGGCGAACGGCGCGGCCAGGCCGATCGTCACCGGGCGGGGCAGCCGGAGCCGGCCGAACAGCCGGTGCGCGGCGTAGCCGTGACCCGGCCTAGGGGCCCGGCCGGCCGCGATGGCCTGCACCGCGCTGAGCCGGCCGGCCCGGATCGAGGGCAGCAGCGCGGCCAGGCCGACCAGGACCAGCATGCCGAGCGGCACGGCCACGTCCACCCAGACCGGCACGCCCAGCGTGCCCACTCCGTAGGCGTTGGCCGCCTGGTGCAGCAGCATCAGCGCCAGCAGGTCGCCGAGCACCAGCCCACCGAGCACGCCGGCCAGGCCCGGCACGGTGACCTGGCCGGTGTAGGCCGCGACCACCTGG
>DATCUG010000616.1:0-5675 GCA_036567525.1 Streptosporangiaceae bacterium
CGCCACCACCCCGGCCGCCGGGCGCAGCGCGACGCCTACCCCGTCGGCGTCGCGCGGCCGCACGTCCTCGCCACCGGCGTCGCCCACACCGCCCCCGTCGCCGGGCACCCTGACCGCATCCACCACGACCGTGCGGCTCACCCAGGCCAGCCAGGGCGGCCCGTACACCGGGTCGTTCACGCTGACCGCGAATGGCGGCCCGGTCAGGTTCAGCATCACCGACTCGCTGCCGGCCGGCGAGCTGTCCATCGCACCGGCTTCGGGCTCGCTGACGGCGGGCCGGACCGTGACCGTGACGCTGTCCGCACCGGCCACCGGCGGGCCGCCGGCCTACCAGACGCCGATCACGGTGAACCCGGGCCCGATCAGCGTCGCCGTCTACTACCCGCCTTCGGGCTGACCGGCCAGGCTCAGGCGTTGCGCTGAATCTGGTGCAGGAATTCGGCGTTGCTGCCGGTGCTGCGGGCCTTGTCTAGCAGCAGCTCGATGGCTGCCTGCGGGTCCAGCTCGGTGAGCACCCGGCGCAGCCGGGCGGTGATCTCGTGTTCTTCAGCTGACATCAGCAGGTCGTCCCGGCGGGTGCTGGACGGGGCCACGTCGACGGCCGGGAAGATGCGCTTCTCGGCTAGGTCGCGGCGCAGCCGCAGTTCCATGTTGCCGGTGCCCTTGAACTCCTCGAAGAACACGTCGTCCATCCGCGAGCCGGTGTCCACCAGCGCGGTGCACAGCAGGGTCAGCGAGCCGCCGTTCGCCACGTTACGCGCGGCGCCGAGGAACCGGCGCGGCGGGTAGAGCGCGCTGACCGCGACGCCGCCGGCCAGGATGCGGCTGCTGGGCGGGGCGGCCAGGTTGTAGGCGCGGCCGAGCCGGGTGATCGAGTCGAGCAGCACGACCACGTCGCGGCCCTGCTCGACCAGCCGCTTGGCCCGTTCGATGGCCAGCTCGGCCACGGCGATGTGCTCGTCGGCGGGCTGGTCGAAGGTGGAGTAGATGACCTCGCCGCGCACCGTGCGGCGCAGGTCGGTGACTTCTTCTGGCCGCTCGCCGACCAGCACGACCATCAGGTGCACTTCCGGGTGGTTGGCCGCGATGGCGGCCGCGATGGCCTGCAGCACCATGGTCTTGCCCGCCTTGGGCGGGGACACGATCAGCCCGCGCTGGCCCTTCCCTATCGGCGTGATCAGGTCGATGATGCGGGCGGTGGGGGCGCCGCCGGGGGATTCCAGGCGGAGCCGTTCCTGCGGGTACAGCGGGGTCAGCGCGGCGAAGTCGGGCCGCGCCGCGGCCTGCGGCGGGCCGGTGCCGTTCACCGCGGTGACCTCGGTCAGCCCGGGGTACTTGTCCCGGGCCTTACCCTGCCGCGGCGGCCGGGCGGTCCCCTCCAGGTGATCGCCCTTGCGCAGGCCGTACTGCCTGATCAGGGCGGCGGGCACGTACACGTCGCCAGGACCGCGCTGGTAGCCGGACTGGCGGACGAACCCGGTGCCGTCGGTGATGTCGAGCAGCCCGGACACCGGGATAGGCGGGCTGGCGACCTGGCCGGCCTGCTGCGGCCGGACTGCGGGTTCTTTGCTGAGTGTGGTTGTCATCAGGGCAATTCCCTTCGCGGGGCGGCCGTTTCTGGGCACGCCAGGAAAAGCGCCGTACGGCGCTGCGGAAATGGGCGCCTGCGGTGGCAGCCAGGAATTTCCGGGAATCCGTGCGGAGGGCAGGATCCCTGGTAGTCGCTCTACGTCAGGCCCGGATATTGAGGGGGACGGAGCTGGAAAAAGAGGCTGCGCGGCACGCGCACCATAAGGCGGAATACCATCGCCTACCGCGACTGTACCGCATAACACTGAGGGTGGCCAGTTCATTCCGCGCCGGGCTGGCGCTTAGCCGGGCTTAGCTGGGCAGCCCTGGTTCGTGGAAGAGCAGCACGACGGCCAGGATGAGCAGCGCCGTGCCAAAGGTGATCAGGGCATACCGGATCTGATGCAGCTTGAACGTGCTGCCGATGCCGACCAGGAACAGCACCGCGGCCAGGAACACGGTGATCCGGATGTAGTTGTCGCTGATCTCCCCGGCATGGGTGCCCGCGTTGAACTTGGCCGTGGCCTCCGCGTCCAGCGCGTTGGCCGTGGCCTGCTGCGGCAGCCTGTACTGCGGCATGTAGGTGGGCCCGGGCGGGGCATGCGGGTTGTGAAAGGGGTTGGTGGCTATCCAGGCGTTGAACGCGGCCCGGAAGCCGGGCCGGAACCGGCGCTCGGCGACCGCTTCCTTCTGCTTGTTGCCCAGGGTGTACGCGGTGAACCAGGCCTCGAAGGTGGACGAGTCGAAGTTGCGGGTGGACAGCGCCTCGAGGTCGGCGCGGGTAGCCAGGTTGCGGATCGTGGACGACTGGGCGATCTCCACCCGGGACGAGGTGCCCCACTTGGCCGCTGCGTAACCGGCCCAGGCGGCGGCGATGGTGACCAGCGCGAGCAGCAGCGCCTCGCCGGTCTGCAGGATGCGGGAATGCCGTTCGGCCGCCTTGTCCCGCTCGCGCTCCGCGGCTTGCTCTTCTTCGGCGTGCGTGTGCTCATGAAGCTTCCGGCCGGCCTCGACCGGGTCGAGCCCCTCTGGCATCGGTGCCCCTCCGCGCCCCGGTAGGTATCACCCCGTCCGTCCATGGTGCGGACCGCGCGCGGCTCAGCGCGTCGCCCGGACCGGGTGACCTCGGCGGGCTGAGCCTGCAAAATATGTCTATTCCTATTATTTTGATGGGAATAGTTGACTTATCCGGATCTGGTTGCCAGGCTCGGGGCATGACTTCCACGACAACCACCCGGCGGCCGGGGCTTCCCGTCTACAAGCGCAAGCGGCGCCGGATCTACCTGGCCATCGCCCTGGTCGTGCTGCTCGTCGCGGCCGTGATCGCCTGGGCGGTCAGCCGCCCGGCCCGGTACCCGCTGGGCCGGACCGGGCCAGCCCAGCCGGGGCTGAGGTTGTCATCGACTCGATAGGCAAGACGTTCCGCCGTGGCGGGCGGCGCACCGTGGCGCTGGCCGGGGCCAGCCTGAAGGTGCGGGCCGGCGAGCTGATCTGCCTGCTCGGGCCGTCTGGCTGCGGCAAGTCCACGCTGCTGCGGATCGTGGCCGGGGCGCTCGCGCCGGACGCGGGCACGGTCGCCGTCGGCGGTCAGGCCGTGGCCGGGCCGTCGGCGGACCGGGGCATGCTGTTCCAGACGCCGATGCTGTTCCCCTGGCTGACCACCAGGAAGAACATCCTGTTCGGGCCGAAGGCGCAGCGCTCAGCCGGGCTGAACGAGCGCGACGACCCGGAACTGGACAAGGAAGCCGACGCCATCCTGCACACCGTGGGGCTGGCCGGGTTCGGCGATGCCTACCCGCACGAGCTGTCGGGCGGGATGCGGCACCGGGCTGCGTTCGCCCGGGCCATCATCACCCGGCCCTCGCTGCTGCTGATGGACGAGCCGTTCGGCGCGCTGGACGCCATCACCCGGCTGCGCATGCACGACTTCCTGCTCGCCATGTGGGCGCAGTACCGGACCACCATCATCTTCGTCACCCACGACATCGAGGAGGCGGTGCTGCTCGGGGACCGGGTCGCGGTGATGGGCGGCCGGCCGCCCGGCATCCGGGAGGTCATCGACATCCCGCTCGGCCGGCCGCGGCAGGCGGCCGACACCGACACCGAGTCCTTTCTCACCGCGAAGCGGTCAATCCGGGCGGCGCTGACGCTATGACGACCACCGAGCGCGTGCTGCTCCCCATACCTGGGGAGCGCGAAGCACCATTCACTGACTCCGGCGAGCTGGCCGACCGTGACGACCTGGCCGGGTACCGGAAGTCCAGGCGGCGGGCGCACGCGCGCCGCCTGGCCACCGGGGCGGCCGGGCTGCTCGTCCTGGTGCTGATCTGGCAGCTGGTAGCGACCCTGCTGGCCGACCCGGTGACGCTGCCATCGGCCACGCAGACCGGGCAGGCCTTCTTCCACTACCTGGACCGGCCGTACCCATCCCAGGGTTCACCGCTCTGGATCGACGCAGTGACCAGCCTGCGGCGGATCCTGGCCGGCTTCGCCATCGGGGTGTCGGCCGGGGTGGTGCTGGGCGCGGGCATGTCGGCCAGCCGGGTGGTGCGGCACCTGATCGACCCGGTCATCGAGGTGCTGCGCCCGCTGCCGCCGCTGGCCTTCATCCCGTTGTTCATCATCTGGTTCGGCATCGGTGAGCTGCCCAAGGAAGTCCTGATCGTCATCGGGGTGACGCCGATCATGGCCGTGACCACCGTGGCGGCGCTCGACGAGGTGCCCGAGGACCTGCGGCTGTGCGCGCGCACGCTGGGCGCGACCCGGCTGTACACGCTGGCCCGGGTGCAGATCAGGGCGGCTCTGCCCGGCATCCTGACCGGGATGCGCATCGCCATGGCCGGGGCCTGGACCAGCATCGTGGCTGCCGAGCTGATCGCGGCGACCAGCGGCCTGGGCTACCTGATCATGCAAGCCGGCGACTACCTCAACACCGCCCTCGTCTTCTCCGGGATCCTCAGCATCGCCATCCTGGGGCTGGTCCTGGACGCAGGCCTGCGAGGTTTGCTGCTGCTGGCTGATCCCAGCCGCCGGAGCTGACCCCTCGGGGCAGGTACTGGCGTTCAGCCAGCGGAGGCGGTGCCGGGCGGGAGATCAGCCTGGCGCTGCGGACCGGTACCGGCCGCGTGCGTGGCTATCCAGTCGTCGATGCGCTGCCACCAGTCATACAGCCAGCGGACCTGAGCGTCCTGGCCCAGGGTGCGCGGCACCTCGGCCGCGGGCACCCGCCACCACTTCGCGTGCACGGTGTGCGCGATGGGCAGGCTGCGCCACACGTCGGCCACGCTGACCAGGGTGTCCAGCCCGGCGTGCGCCACGAAGATCACGTCGGCGGCGGGACAGGCCGCGATGGCGGACAGCGCCCCGCCGGCCCGCGGCGGCAGCAGGTGCGGCATGCCCCGGGCCCGCTCGGCCAGGTCCGCGCGGCCCTGCCGCTCCAGCCGCCGGATGCCGCGCCGCCACCGGCCCGGCGTCCAGTTGCCGCCCTCCGGGAACAGGACCAGCGCGCCGGCCTGATCCAGGCCGCTGGCCAGCCGGCTGATCTGCGCCACGAAGACATGCTCGCCGGTCAGCCGGCCCTGGATGAACACGTTCGGCACCCGGTTGGCCACCACGTCCACGGTCGGGTCGAGCTGCAGCGCGGCCTTCATCACCACCCGCGGCCGCCGGTGGTACACGGTCAGCAGGTGGTGCACGAGCAGCAGTGAGTCACCGGGCCCGGCGTGGCGGCTGAACACGAGGACCGGGTGGGCCAGCCGGGCCATCCGCTCGGCTGGGGTCAGCGGCGGCTCGTCCACCTCGACCCGCAGGCCGAGTGTGCCCACCGCGGCCAGATACAGCCGGTCCAGGTACCACTGCATGATCGCGTAGTGCCGGCTCTGGTACGGCTCGGTGTGCAGCCGGCCGCCGAACCCGCTGGCCAGCCACAGGCCCAGGCACATGAACAGCGTGCCGGTCTCGGCCACCAGCCAGATCAGCGCGAAGCTGAGCAGCCGCAGCGCGCGCATCCGGTGCGGCTTGGACCGGCCCAGCGCGCCGAGCAGCAGGGCCAGCAGAGCTAACGGCGGGAACAGCACGACCATCGCGGCCGCGACCACGATGGC
>DATCUG010000617.1:0-8728 GCA_036567525.1 Streptosporangiaceae bacterium
CCCGTCCCCAGCGTCCAGGCTGGCCTCGCCTTCGTCACCGTCGACCGCGTCATCGTCGCCCAGGCTCTCCAGCAGCGGCATCGACGGGACGAAGAACAGGTTGCCGGTGACCGCGGTGCTCACGTCCAGCAGCCGGTCGTAGTTGCCCGGCGGCAGGCCGACGAACATGTTCTGCAGCATCTGCTCGATCGGGTCCGGGGACTTCGCGTACCCGATGAAGTACGTGCCGTACTCGCCGGCCGACGGCCGGCCGAACGGCATATTGTCCCGGACGATCTGGATCTCGGTGCCGTCGTCCGCGGTCAGCGACGTCAGCGCGTTGTGCGCGTAGCTGGGCTTGACGTCGTCCTCCTGTTCCACGTTGGACAGCTTGTACCGGCCGATGACGTTCTCCTGCTGCTCGACCGGCAGCGCGTTCCACTTGTCCATGTCGTGCAGGTACTTCTGCACGATCACGTAGCTGCCCCCGGCGAACCCGGGGTCCTCGTCGCCGATGATGGTGGCCGCGGCCGCGTCGGCGCCGGACGGGTTCTCGGTGCCGTCCACGAAGCCGAGCAGATCCCGCTCGTCGAAGTAGCGGAAGCCGTGCACCTCGTCCACCGGGCTGACCGCGTCACCCAGCCGGCCAGTGACCAGGGTGGCCAGTTCGAAGCTCAGGTCCATCCGGGCGGACCGGATGTGGAACAGCAGGTCACCAGGGGTGGAGACGGCGTGCCGTCCCTCGGCCAGGATCTCCTGGAACGGGTGCAGGCCGGCCGGCCGCGAGCCGGTGCCCAGCCGGTCCCACAGCGCGGACCCGAAGCCCAGTACGCAGCTCAGCCCGCCGGTCAGGTCACGGAACCCGACCGAGCGGAGCAGGCCGCCCAGATCACCGCACAGGTCACGGACGGTCTGCTCACCGCCGGGCCGGACCGTGAAGATCATGAAGATGGCGGCCCCGGTGAGCGGCCCGGCCACCGGCTGCGGGATCGTCACCGCCTGGGCGGCGGGACCGCTGTCGGCTGTCACAGGTGCGGGCGGAGCAGGGTCAGGTCAGCCGGGGACAGCCGGTCACTGGCCGTCTTGGCCTGGTGCCAGTACGGGTACAGCAGCACCGGGGCGCTGACCTTGTCCAGCCGCCGGAAGTCGTCCGCGGTCAGCTCCAGGTCGGCCGCGGCCAGGTTGTCGGCCAGCTGGTGGCTGGTCCGCGCGCCGATCACCAGCGAGGTGACCGCGGGCTTGTCCAGCAGGTAAGCCAGCGCGACCCGGGCCGCCGACACCCCGTGCTGCTCGCCGATGCCGACCAGCACGTCCACCGTGTCGTGCAGCTTGTCCTCGTCGTACACCGGCGGCTCGTTCCAGTCGGTGAGCTGCCGCGAGCCGGACTCCGGCCGCTGGTCCCGGCGGTACCGGCCGGACAGCAGGCCGCCCGCCAGCGGGCTCCACACCAGCACGCCCAGGCCCTGGTCGACCGCGGCCGGGATCAGCTCGTACTCGGCGTCCCGGGACTGCAGCGAGTAGTAGACCTGCTGGCTGACGAACCGGGGCAGGCCTTGGCGATCGGCGATGCCGAGCGCCTTCATCAGCTGCCAGCCGGCATAGTTGGAGCAGCCGACGTAGCGCACCTTGCCCGTGCGGACCAGCAGGTCCAGTGCCTCCAGGGTCTCTTCGAGCGGGGTCACCCCGTCCCACTCGTGCACCTGGTACAGGTCGATGTGGTCAGTGCGGAGCCGGCGCAGGCTGGCCTCGCAGCCGGAGATGACGTGCTGCCGGGACAGGCCCGCGTCGTTCGGCCCGTCGCCCATGGCCATCCGGACCTTGGTCGCCACCAGCACCTCGTCGCGGCGGCCGTCCAGCACCTCGCCGACGATCTCCTCGGACAGCCCGGTCGAGTACACGTCGGCGGTGTCGATGAGGTTGACCCCGGCCTCCAGGCACATGTCCACCTGACGCCGGGCTTCATCCACCCCGGTCGACCCCACGCTGGCGAAACCCCCGGTCCCGCCGAACGTCATCGTGCCCATGGTGAGCACGGAAACCTTCAGTCCTGATCGGCCCAGAGTCCGGTATTCCACGGATCTGACCCTAGCGCCCGGCGCTGCCGAGCGCCTCCCGGGCCAGTGGCACGACCTCCTCGGCGAAGATGCGGGACTGCCGTTCCCGGTCCGCGGACGGCCAGTAGATGAACGCGTTCATCTGCTGGTTCTCATAGAGATCAGCCAGCGTGTCCACCCAGCGCTGGGGCGGCCCGTGGAACGGCCCCTCGTCCTGGTCGGTGATCAGACCGTCGACGTTGTACAGCCGGGTGATCTGATCCGGGTCGCGGCCGGCCGCCAGCGCGGCGTCGTCGATGATGCCGTTCAGCCCGGCCAGTTCCGCCGGCGGGACGCGGAACGCGGACACCGACCAGCCGTCCGCCTTCTCGCCGGCCAGCGCCAGCGCCTTCGGCCCGCGCACGCCGAGCCACAGCCCGACCGGGTGCGCGGGCGCCGGGCCGGGCTGCACGTCCGGGGCCGAGTAGCAGCTGCCCTGGAAGCTGAACGGCTCGCCCGCCCAGTACGCCCGGATGATGTCGATGGCCTCGCTGAGCGCGGCGCGGGCCTGGCCCGGGGTGCGCCGCGGCCCGCCCAGGCCGGCGATGGCGTCGGCGACCGCGCCGCCGCCCAGGCCGAGCTCGAACCGCCCGCCGCTGAGCACGTCGATGGTGGCCGCCTGCTTGGCCAGCATGGCCGGCGGGCGGAGCGGCAGGTTGGCCACATTGGGGAACAGGTGCACCCGGCTGGTCCGCGCGGCCAGCCAGGTGATCAGGCTGAACGTGTCCATGAAGCCGGCGTTGTACGGATGGTCCTGGATACCGGCGTACTCCAGCCCGGCGTCGTCGGCGATGGCGGCGATCCGCCCGGCGATGGCCAGGCCGCCGGTGCTGGGGTCGATGTTCAGGCCGAACGCGGCTGGCTGTGCCATAGCGGCTCCTTCCGTTCCTGGCCGCCCGTCACGCCTGCCGCCCCACCACGGCAGGCCGTTCCGCGCCGGGCAGCGCGTAGCTGATCAGCTCCTCGGTCACGGTCCGGGCCAGCCGCCCCTGCGCGGCCAGCAGGTCCAGGTGGACACCGGTTTCCAGCACGGCCAGCATCTGGTTGAACGGGTCCAGGTCGGCGAACCGGCGGCCGCGCCGGGTCCACGGCAGGGCCAGCGCGGCTGCGTACGCGGTGTGCTCACCCGCGGCCACCCGGCGCAGGCAGGCATCCAGCCGGTCCTCGTGGTGGGCCAGCAGTTCCAGCGCCCGGGTGTGGCTGCTCATGCCCACCGGGCCGTGCGCGGGCAGCAGCCGCAGGTCGGGCAGGTCCAGGATGAGCCGCAGCGAGCGCAGGTAGTCGCCCAGCGGCAGCTCGCCGGTGACCGGCTCGAAGCCGATAGACGGAGTGATATGCGGCAGCACGTGGTCACCGGCGAACAGGATCCCGGCCGCCTGGTCGGCGAACACAGTGTGTCCCTGGGTGTGCCCGGGGGTGGGCACCGCGAGCAGGCCGCGGCCGCCCACCTCGATCGTGGTCCGCCCCTTGAGCCACTCATCGGGGTACTCCCACACCTGCGCCGCCGGGCCCCGGCCGCCAAACATCTCGCTGAGCGCGCGGATCACCGGCCCGGCCCCGGACTGCTGCAGCCGCCGCAGGTTGCCGGTGATGGTGGCCCGGTCCTGCTGCACCGAGCTGGTCAGCGATGGGCGGTCCCCGATGCCCAGCGCCACCTGGGTGCCGAACCGCTGGCGCAGGATCACCGCCATCGTGTAGTGATCGCGGTGCACGTGGGTGACCAGGCAGCGGGTGATCTCCGCCGGGCCGCGGCCAAGCTGGCCGAGCGCGCTGTCGAGCAGCCCGCCGGTCTCGGCCAGGGCCCAGCCCGCGTCGATCAGCACCAGGTCTTCGCCCGCCTCGATGGCGTACACGTTGACCGCGCGGAGCCCGTCATTGGGCAGCGGCAGCGGGATCCGGTGCACGCCGGGCGCCACGGTGAACAGCCCGCGCTCGGTCCAGTCCGGGCCGGCCGCCATCAGCGTCCCAGCCGCAGCGCCGCGGCCGCCTCGGCCAGCGCGGCCAGGTGGTCGTCCAGGCTGGCCAGCCCGGCGCCCATGGTGTTGACGGCCAGGTGGGTCGCGCCCGCGTCCTGCCACTGCCCGGCCCGCTCGGCCAGCTTGGCTCGGTCGCCCCGCCAGCTGACCCGGCCCTCCAGCCCGAGCTGGGCCGGGTCCCGGCCTGCCTCAGCCGCAGCGGTGGCCACCACGTCCCGCGCCCGGTCCAGCTCCGGGCCCGGCGCGACCTGCGGGAACCAGCCGTCGGCCAGCCGCCCGATCCGCTGGTAGGCCCGCTCGGACTGGCCGCCGAACCAGACCGGGATCGGCCGCTGCACCGGCAGCGGGGCCAGCCCGGCCCCGGGCACCTGGTCGAACTGGCCGGTGAAGCTGACCGACGGCTCGGCCCACAGCCGGCGCAGCAGCCCGACCTGCTCCTCCAGCCGCCGGCCCCGGGTACTGAAGTCCTGGCCCAGTGCCTCGTACTCGACCCGGTTCCAGCCCAGCCCGACGCCCAGCCGGAACCGGCCCTCGGCCAGCAGGTCCACCTCGGCGGCCTGCTTGGCCACCAGCGCGGTCTGCCGCTGCGGCAGGATGATGATCCCGGTGACCAGCTCCAGCGTGGTGACCGCGGCCAGGTAGCCGAACATGACGAACGGCTCGTGGAATGTGGTCGTCACGTCGTACGGCCCGTCCCAGCCCTGGTGCACGGCCGGGTCGGCGCCCAGCACATGGTCATAGGCCAGCAGGTGGCGGTAGCCGAGGTCCTCGGCCCGCTGCGCGTACCGCCGCACCGCAGCCGCGTCCGGGCCGATCTCGGTCTGCGGGAAGACCACCCCGATCTGCATGCTGCCTCCCTCGGCTAGGCGTCCGCCAGGACGTCCAGCACCGGCTGGCCGTAGCGCGCCAGCTTGGTCTCGCCCACGCCGCTGACCCGGCTCAACTCGTCCAGGGTGGCCGGGGACTGGCTGGCGATCTGCCGCAGGGTGCTGTCGTGGAAGATCGTGTAGGCGGGCTTCCCCTGCTCCTTGGCCTCGGCCGCGCGCCAGGCCCGGAGCCGCTCGAACACCGGTACCGCCGCCGGGGGCAGCTCGGCCACCGTGGACCCAGCGGCCTTGGCGGCCCGGGCGGCCCGGGCCGCGACCGGCCGCTCTGGCTCGCGGCGCAGCATGACCTCGCGGCGGCGGCCCAGCACCTCCTGGCTGCCCCGGGTCAGCTCCAGCGTGCCGTAGTCGCCGGTGACCCGGAGCAGCCCCTGGGCCAGCAGCTGCCGGGTCACCCCGCGCCACTCCGTCTCGGTCAGCTCGGTGCCCACGCCGAACACGGTCAGCGAGGCGTGGTCGTTGTCGATCACCCGGGCCGTCTTCCGGCCGAGCAGGATGTCGATCACCTGGCCGGCTCCGTACTGCTGGCCGCGCTCGTGCTTGAGCCGGTACACCGCGGACAGCAGCTTCTGCGCGGCGATCGTGCCGTCCCAGGACTGCGGCGGGGTGATGCAGGTGTCGCAGTTGGCGCACGGCGCGGCCGGCTCGCCGAAGTAGGCCAGCAGCTGGGTCCGGCGGCATTCGACCGTCTCGCACAGCGCCAGCATGGCGTCCAGGTGCGCGGCCTGGCGGCGGCGGTGGGCCAGGTCGCCCTCGGACATCTCGATCAGCTTGCGCTGCTGCACCACGTCCTGCAGGCCGTAGGCCAGCCAGGCGGTGGACGGCTCGCCGTCCCGGCCGGCCCGGCCGGTCTCCTGGTAGTAGCCCTCCACCGACTTGGGCAGGTCCAGGTGGGCCACGAACCGCACGTCCGGCTTGTCAATGCCCATGCCGAACGCGATCGTGGCCACCATGACCAGGCCGTCCTCGCGCAGGAAGCGGGCCTGGTTGGCGGCCCGGGTGGCCGTGTCCAGCCCGGCGTGATACGGCAGTGCCTCGATCCCGTTGGCGGTGAGGAAGTCGGCGGTCTTCTCCACCGACGCCCGGGTCAGGCAGTAGACGATGCCCGCGTCCCCTGGGTGCTCGGTCTGGATCAGGTGGAGCAGCTGCCGGTTCGGCTCTGCCTTGGGCTCGATGCGGTACTGGATGTTCGGCCGGTCGAAGCTGGCCACGAACTGGCGGGCCGAGGTCAGCCCGAGCCGGGTCACGATCTCCGCCCGGGTGGCACTGGTCGCGGTGGCGGTCAGCGCGATCCGCGGCACCTCGGGCCAGCGCTCATGCAGCCCGGACAGCATCAGGTAGTCGGGCCGGAAGTCGTGGCCCCACTGGGACACGCAGTGCGCCTCGTCGATGGCGAACAGGGATATCTTGCCCCGGTCCAGCAGCCGCAGCGTGGCCTCGGCGGTCAGCCGTTCCGGCGCCAGGTAGAGCAGGTCCAGGTGGCCAGCCAGGAAGTCGGCCTCCACCTGGCGGCGCTGCGCCAGTTCCTGGGTCGAGTTGAGGAACCCGGCCCGGACGCCGAGTGCCCGCAGCGCGTCCACCTGATCCTGCATCAGCGCGATCAGCGGCGAGATGACCACGCCGGTGCCGCTGCGGACCAGCGCGGGAATCTGGTAGCAGAGCGACTTGCCGCCGCCGGTGGGCATCAGCACCAGCGCGTCCCCGCCGCCGATCAGGTGCTCGATCACATCCTGCTGGGCACCGCGGAACGAGTCGTAGCCGAACACGCGGTGCAGCACATGCATCGCGTCGGACTCGGTCATGCCAGCGGCCCCTCTCGCGCGGATCGGGAACGGGTGCAGCATAGCGGTGGCATCTGACGGCTGTTCGCCACCGCCTCCTGGCTCACCGAGCGAGGAAGGTGGTGACGGCGGACTCGAACTCGGCCGGGTGCTCCAGGTGCGGGGAGTGGCCGCAGTTTCGCAGGACGTGCTCCGTGTACCGGCCGCCGGCCGCCTGGTAGCGATCGAGCACCGCGCGGACCTGACCGATCATCGGCTGGGCCGGGAACACGTCCGGGCCCGGCCAGCCGGGTATCGCGCCGAGCGCGCCGAGGTGCCCCAGATCGACCAGGGAGGTGTCGGACACGATCTGGTCGCTGTCGCCGCGCAGCCACAGCACGTCCGGCCCGCCGGCCAGGCCGGCGAAGCCGGACAGGTCGCAGTACTTAGCTGAGATCGCGTTATTCACGCCGTGCTCGCCGGGGGCGGTGCCCGGCCAGTTGGCCGACGCCACCTGGTCGCCCGGGTAGTTGCCGTCCCCGATGGCCATGGCCAGCATGTCCTGCACCAGGGCGTCCTCGACGCCGGGCGGGAACTGCACCGGCGGCTTGACGTACAGGCTGGTGAGCACGTTCCGCGGCGAGGCGGGATCATCGGTGCCGGTATCACCGGCCGCGATCCGGCGGATCATCTCCGGGCTGGCGGTGCCGCCACCCGAGCCCGCGTAGTCCGGCCAGCACGGCGTGCCGGCCAGGTCCCGGGTCCCGCCGAAGCCGAACGGCGACATCGGGCTCTCCAGCACGATCGACGCCACTGTGCCCGGGTGGTCGATCGCGTACTGCAGCACCACGCCCCCGCCCAGCGACCAGCCGAGCAGGTTCACCGGCCGGCCCAGCAGGCCGGTCTCGGTGAGCAGCGCGTGCAGGTCGTCGGCGAAGTCCCGGACGCCGCGCTGCGCCGCCACCGGGGCGGGCTCGGAGCCGCCAAACCCGCGCAGGTCCGGCGCCACGCAGTGATACCGCTGGCCGAGCGTGCTCATGGCCTCGGCGAAGAACCGGGCCGACGACACGTTGCCGTGCACCAGCACCAGGACTGGCGCCGTGGCCGGGCCGGCCCGCAGCACGTTCGTGCGCAGCCGGGACGTGGCTACCTCGGCCGCTTCGACCCCGGCCGGAAGCGTGGTTGCCGCACCTGACATGAACCCCCCTAGGATTTGCGGCCCACCCCAGCCAGGAACCAGACGCTGCTCGGGTCGGCGGGCACGTCGGCCGGGGTGTCCGGCCGCCACTCCGGCAAGTAGACCAGGCCCGGTTCGACTAGGTCGAAACCGGCGAACAGGGCCATGATCTCAGCCCGGGACCTGGTCCGCCCCTCACTTGGCACGCCGCCCTGGTACACCTTCTCGGCCGCCTTGGCCACATCGGGCCGGCTTTCGTTGGTGGCGTGGGCCAGTACCAGGTAGCTGCCCGGGGCGAGCCGGCCGCGCAGCGCCGCCACGCAGCCCGCCGGGTTGTCCAGGTCGCTGAGGAAGTGCAGCACCGCTACCAGCAGCAGGCCGACTGGCTGGCTGAAGTCGATCAGCCGCTGGGTCACGGAATGGCCCACCACCTGGCCCGGGTCACGGACATCCGCGTCGATCACGGCCGCGTTCGGATTGGTGGCCAGAATGGCCTGGCTGTGCGCGATCGCCACCGGGTCGATGTCCGCGTAGACGACCCGGGCGGCTGGGTCGGCCCGCTGGGCCACCTCGTGCACGTTGCCCTGGGTCGGGATGCCGGATCCGATGTCCAGGAACTGGCGGATTCCCGCCGCGGCCAGGTAGCGGACGGCCCGGCCGATGAATGCCCGGTTCGCCTGGGCGATCACCCGTACGTTCGGCTCCACGGCGGCGATGGACCGGCCCACGTCCTGGTCGGCCAGGAAGTTATGGGTGCCACCGAGCCAGTAGTCGTAGACCCGGGCCGGGTTGGCCCGCTTGATGTCCACCCCGTCCGGCACCCACTCCAGATCCTCGGACACGCCGCCTCCGTTAAGGC
>DATCUG010000618.1:0-3406 GCA_036567525.1 Streptosporangiaceae bacterium
CAGGCGCTCAGCGAGCAGGGCTGGTTCGGCCGGCTGCCCGCGGTCCCGTTCCACGGCACGCACCAGGCCGGCATCCTCAGCAAGCCGCAGCGGCAGACCGTGGTGGTGTCGTTCAACGTCACCGTGGACGGCCGCGCCGGGCTGACCGACCTGCTGCGCACGCTGACCGAGCGGGCCCGGTTCCTGACCGCGGGCGGCACCCCGCCGCCCGAAGGCATCGGCGGCACGCCGCCGGACTCCGGCGTGCTCGGGCCGGCCGTGGTCCCGGACGGCCTGACCGTCACCGTGGGGGCCGGCCACACGCTGTTCGACGACCGGTTCGGCCTGGCCGGGCGCAAGCCGGCCGGGCTGACCGCGATGACCACGTTCCCCAACGACGACCTGGACCCGGCCCAGTGCGGCGGGGACCTGAGCCTGCAGCTGTCCGCGGGCAGCACCGACACCGTGCTGCACGCGCTGCGCGACATCGCCCGGCACACCCGGGGCGCCATGCAGGCGGTGTGGCGGATCGACGGGTTCGCCAGCCCGCCCCGCCCGGCGGGCACCACGCCGCGCAACCTGATGGGCTTCATGGACGGCATCGCCAACCCGGAAACCAGGCTGGCCGACGAGATGAACCGGCTGGTCTGGATCCAGCCGGGCACGGCCTACGAGCCGGCCTGGACGGCGCACGGCAGCTACCAGGTCATCCGGCTGATCCGGATGTTCGTCGAGTTCTGGGACCGGGTCAGCATTCCGGAGCAGGAGGACATGATCGGCCGGCGCCGGGACAGCGGCGCCCCGCTCGACGGCACCGGCGAGTTCTCCCGGCCCAACTACGCGCTCGACCCGACCGGGGCGGCCATCCCGCTCACCGCACACATCCGGCTGGCCAACCCGCGTACCGCGCAAACCGAGCACACCCGCATCCTGCGCCGCGGCTGGAACTACGACCGGGGCATCGACGCGGCCGGCGACCTGGACATGGGGCTCATCTTCGTCTGCTACCAGCAGCACCTGCAGCGGCAGTTCGAGACCGTGCAGGCGCGGCTGATCAACGAACCGCTGGCCGACTACATCAGCCCGTTCGGCGGCAGTTACTTCTTCGCCCTGCCCGGCGTCCGGGACAGCAGCGACTACCTGGGCCGGGCCATGCTGGTCTGACCGGCCAGCCACCAGCCCCTGCTAGCCGGGATTCTTGTCCGCTCGTTTGCCCGCCGGTTAACTGCGCGACGCCATGTGGCCATGCCCTTCCGGCAGCTTTGGCTCCGTTGTGCGCGATGAACTACCCAGTCTCAGGAGGGTTACATGGGCGAAGGCCCAGGCAATGGCGTCGGCCGGGCCAGGCTCCGGTGGCGGAGCCGCCCGCTGGCCATGATCGCGGCCGGTGTCCTGGCCGGCGGCACCGCCGCCGGTGTGTCGGTAGCCAACGCGAGCACGTCCACCGCGAACACTGTCAACTCGGTGGCCGGGCCGGCCGCCGCGCCCGCGAGTGAGTACCACGTGGTCGCCCCGACCAGCACGCCGATCAAGCACGTAGTTGTGCTGTTCGACGAGAACGTCTCGTTCGACCACTACTTCGGCACGTACCCGCACGCGACCAACGCGGACGGCACGCCATTCCACGCCAAGCCGGGTACGCCGAAGGTGAATGGCCTGACGCCGGCCCTGCTCAGCCACAACCCGAACAGCTACAACCCGCAGCGGCTCACTCCGGCCCAGGCGCTGACCTGCGACCAGAACCACGGCTACCCGGCCGAGCAGGAAGCGTTCGACGGCGGGAAGATGGACAAGTTCGTCCAGTTCACCCAGACGGACCTGTGCACCGGTGAGTACGGCCCACCCGGCATCGTCATGGACTACTACGACGGCAACACCGTCACCGCGCTGTGGAACTACGCGCAGAACTACGCGATCAGCGACAACAACTACAACACGAACTTCGGGCCGTCCACCCCCGGCGCGCTCAACGTGATCTCGGGCAGCGACGGCGACGGCTACGCGGTCAACCCGGCCACCGGCGCGGTGACCACGTCCAGCGCGGTCAGCGCGCTGAACAGCCAGGGCCTGGGCACCATCTACGGCGACCTCGACCCGGCGTACGACGACTGCTCGGACGCCAGCCACACGTCCACCTCTCCGGTCGGGGTGATGACCGGCCAGAACATCGGTGACCTGCTCAACGCCAAGCACGTCACCTGGGGCTGGTTCCAGGGCGGGTTCGCGCCGACCGGGACCAGCAGCGCCGGCTACGCGGTCTGCGGCTCGACGCACACCAACGTCGGCGGGGCCGTGGTCAGCGACTACTCGCCGCACCACAACCCGTTCGAGTACTACAAGTCCACCGCCAACCCGAAGCACCTGCCGCCGTCCTCGGAAGCCATGATCGGGAAGACCGACCAGGCCAACCACGAGTACGACCTGTCCGACTTCTACCAGACGCTGAAAGACGGCAACATGCCGGCCGTCAGCTACCTCAAGGCAGCCGAGTACCAGGACGGTCACCCCGGCTACTCGGACCCGGCCGACGAGCAGAACTTCATCATCAGCACGGTCAACCAGATCGAGGAGTCGAAGTTCTGGAAGTCCACCGCGATCGTCATCACCTATGACGACTCCGACGGCTGGTACGACCACCAGAACTCGCCCCGGGTGAACGGCTCGGACACCGCGGCGGACGCCGCCGTGTGCACGACCGCCGCGATCCGGCTCGGCGGCACCCCGGACCGGTGTGGTTACGGTGCCCGGGTGCCGCTGGTCGTCATCTCCCCGTGGACCCGGGAGAACTACGTCAGCCACAACGTGACTGACCAGGCCTCGGTGGTCACGTTCATCGAGGACAACTGGCTGCACGGCCAGCGGATCGGGAACGGGTCGTTCGACGGGATCGCGGGCCGCCTGGACGCCCCCGGTGGCGTGCTGGACTTCCACGTCCGGCCGCACTTCCAGCCGGTCATCCTCAACCAGGATGGCTCGGTGGCCAGCGGCGGCTGGGGCAAGCAGGGCTAGCCAGGGGCTACCACTCGACGAGCATCCACACCTCGGGCCGCGGTGTGCCGCCGGTGTCCACCGCGGCGAAGCCGCGGGCCGCCTCCTTGAGGTGGACCAGGGCCGGGTCCCGCTGGCCGGCCGCGTGCAGCACGTCGGCCAGGTGGTGTGCAGCGCGGCCAGCCGGTGCTGGTCGCCGAGCTCGCGGCCGAGGGCCAGCGCCTCCTGGGCCAGCGGCAGCGCTTCGGCCGGGCGGCCGCTCTCGGCCAGCAGCCGGGCCAGGTTGTTCAGCGCGGCCACGGCCGGCCCCCGGTCCGGCAGCCGGCGGGCCTGGGCCAGGCTCTCCCGCAGCTCGGCCGCGGCGGCCGCGGTGTCGCCGCGCCGGGCGGCCAGCATGCCGAGCACGTTGCGGGCCTGGGCCACCGCGGCCGGGTCGCCC
>DATCUG010000619.1:0-2586 GCA_036567525.1 Streptosporangiaceae bacterium
CCGCCGCTCAGGGCGGCGCGCAACTCGGCAGCCGCGGGATCGTGGTCAACTACCCGGCGCACGGGGCCCGGAAGCTGCCCCGGGTGCCCGCCCACTCGTACCTGATCGCCGACGCGACCACCGGCCAGGTGCTGGCGGCCAAGGACCCGCACGGTCACTGGGCGCCGGCCAGCACGCTGAAGATCCTCACCACCGACACGCTGATGCCGGTGCTCAGCCCAGACCAGCCGGTGGTCACCTCGCACCAGGCGGCCGTGGTGGAGCCGAGCAAGGTCGGGCTGGTCCAGGGCCGCAGTTACCAGGTGCACGACCTGTTCAAGCCGCTGCTGCTGATCTCGGCCAACGACGCGGCCATCGCGCTGGCCCAGGCCACCGGGTCCTACGCCAAGGGCGTGGCCATGATGAACACCGAAGCGCACCACCTGCAGGCCTATGACACGGTGGCCAAGACGCCGAACGGGCTGCCCGCCAAGGGCCAGTACACGTCCGCCTACGACCTGGCCCTGTTCGCCCGGCAGGCGCTCACCATGCCGGAGTTCCGGCAGATCGAGGCGATGCGGGTGAGCACGTTCCCGCTGCACGCCAGGCACTCGGTCAAGCTGTGGAACCAGAACCTGATGCTGGGCAGCTACCCCGGTGACATCGGCGGCAAGATCGGCTGGACCACGGCGTCGGCGGCCACCTACATCGGCTGGGCCAGGCGCGGCGGCCACACGCTGATGGTGACGATCATGCACTGCACGCCGCTGACCGAGATGACCTACGCGGCCAAGCTGCTGAACTGGGGCTTCGCCATGGACAGCACGGTCAAGCCGGTCGGCGTCCTGATCCGGCCGCTGGCCGCCCCGGCCCGGGCGCACCAGGCCACTCCCGCGCCCGCAGCCAGCGCCCGGGACACCGCACCGGCCGGGGCAGCGGGCCACCGGATAGCAAGGCAGGCCAAGGCGGCGGCCGGCTTCCCAGCCGTCCCGGTGGCAGCCGGCGGCGGCCTGCTGCTGGCCACTGTGCTGGTTGCGGGCGCGATCGTGCTGACTAGGAGGGTCAGGGTCAGGCGCCAGCGGCGGGGAGGAAGCCCACCCGGTCCATGACCGCGGCCATGGTCTGCTCGGCCACCGGCCGGGCCCGGGCCGCCCCGTGGGCCAGCAGCCGGTCCAGCCCGGCCTCGTCGGCCAGCAGTTTCTCGGTCCGCTCCCGGATCGGCGCCAGCGCGCCCACCACCACCTCGGCCAGTTCCTTCTTGAACTGGCCGTATCCCGCGCCCGCGTACCGGCGTTCCAGCTCGTCCATGGTCGCGCCGGACAGCGCGGCGTAGATGCGCAGCAGGTTGGTCACCCCGGGCTTGGCCTGCTCGTCGGCGCGGATGCTGCCCTCGGTGTCGGTCACCGCGCGGGCGATCTTCTTCCGGATCGCACCCGGCTCGTCCAGCACGTCGATGATGCCCGCCACCGCCGAGGACGACTTGCTCATCTTGGCCGTCGGCTCCTGCAGGTCGGTGATCTTGGCCACGTCCCGCATGATGTACGCCGCGGGCACGGTGAACGTGTCGCCGTACCGGTGGTTGAACCGGATGGCCAGGTCCCGGCTCAGCTCCAGGTGCTGCCGCTGGTCCTCGCCCACCGGCACCTGATCGGTCTGGTAGAGCAGGATGTCCGCCGCCTGCAGCACCGGGTAGCTGAACAGGCCCAGGCTGGCCTGCTGCGCGCCACCTTTGGCCGACTTGTCCTTGAACTGGGTCATCCGGCTCAGCTCGCCGAAGCCGGCCTGGCAGCCGAGCACCCAGGCCAGCTCGGTGTGCTGCGCCACGTGGCTCTGCACGAACACCACGCACCGCTCCGGGTCCAGCCCGGCCGCGAACAGCTGGGCCGCGGCCACCCGGGTCCGCTGCCGGAGCTGGGCCGGGTCCTGCGGCACGGTGATCGCGTGCAGGTCCACCACGCAGTAGAACGCGTCGTGGCTGTCCTGCAGCGCGACCCACTGGCGCACCGCGCCCAGGTAGTTGCCGAGGTGGAACGAGTCGGCGGTCGGCTGGATGCCGGAGAACGCCCGTGGCCGGGTAGACATGCGCCTAGCGTAGTGGGGCCCTGGCTCAGGTTATTACCGGGACGATGTCGGGCGCGTCCAGCAGCAGCGCGTCGGCGGCCTGGTCGGTGGCTGCCTCCTGGGATGCCCGCTCGGCCGCGATGGTGGCCTCGTAGTGCCCGATCTCCCGGGCCACCTGGCGGGCATCCCAGCGCAGCGGCTTGGCCATCAGCTCGGCCGCCTCGGCCGCGGCGGACAGGCCGCGGTCCCAGGTCTCGATGGAGATGTGCGTCCGGCGGGCCAGCACGTCGTCCAGGTGCCGGGCGCCTTCGTGCGAGGCCGCATAGCTGACCTCTGCCCGCAGGTAGTCCTCGGCCCCGGCCAGCGGCCGGCCCAGCCCCGGGTCGGCCGCGACGATGTCCAGGATCTCGGTGGCCAGTGAGCCGTACCGGCCGAGCAGGTGCTCGATGCGGGCCACGTGCAGCCCGGAGGAGCTGGCCAGCCGGTGCCGCGCGTTCCACATCGGCAGGTAGCCGTCCGCGCCGGCCAGCGGCACCTCGTGGCTGC
>DATCUG010000620.1:0-10307 GCA_036567525.1 Streptosporangiaceae bacterium
CGCCGCCCGGCTGGGGCCGGGCGGCGGGCCGGACTGACCCGGGGCGGCTCAGTACTTGCCGAGGTCGACATGATTCGAGGTGGCCCAGGAGTTCGCCGAGCTGGTCAGCAGGGACTGCCAGGCGCTGGCGAACGAGGGGTAGGACATCGATCCGTTCACGTAGTCCTGTACCAGCCGCAGGCCCTGGTTGGTGGCCGCGGTGGACAGCACGTCGTCCAGCACCACGTCCACCACGGTGGGCACCTTGCCGCTGGGCACCAGGCTCTTCAGCCCGGGCAGGTTGACGACCGGCGCGGCCGTCTCGGCCGCGATCTCGCCGCCGGAGTTCTGGATGTTGATCCAGTAGCCCAGATGCTGCGGGGTGAACAGCCAGGCCAGGAAGTTCATCACCACCTTGGTCTTGGCCGGGGTCATGGTGTGGTCGGCCTGCTCCGAGGTGACGCCCCACTGGCCGTTGCCGTTCGGGCCGCCGATGATGCCCTTGGTCGAGATACCGGTGGCCAGCGGGGTGCTGGCGGTGGTGATCGGCGGCTCGGGGAACACGCCGAACTTGCTGGTCGAAAAGCCCGCCGAGCTGAGCTGCGGGATGTACCAGCTGCCGCCCCACAGCACGCCGACCTTGCCCTGGGCCAGCAGCGACTGGGTGCTGAGCGGCGGCTGGGTGGCGGTCGGGGCGGAGCAGGCGTCGTAACCGCTCTGCCCGGTGGCCGAGTACCGGACGAACTGGCCGAGCAGCTTCCACACCTCGGCGTAGCGCGGGTTGTGCATGCTGATGATGCCCTTGTGGATGCCGACCGCGACGTCCAGCGCGTTGGTCACCTGGGCGTGGTTCACGTTGAACTGGCTGACCTGGTTGGCCAGCAGGGATGAGGTGGCCAGCCGTTCCCACCAGGACGGGTTACACGGGCCGCCGTCAGCGAAGATGATCGGGGTGATCCCGGCGGCCTTGAGCTTGCCCAGGTCGGTGATGAAGTCGGCCCAGGTGGCAGGTGCGGTGGTGATGTGGGCCTTGGCGAACGCGGCCTTGCTGTAGAACATGCCGGTCTCGACGTCCGAGCCGAGGATGATGTCGATGTCGCCGTTCGGGGAGGTCATGTACGGCACGGTGGAGGGGGAGAACAGCGACAGCCAGCTCGTGTTGCCGGGCACGTACGGGTTGGGCTTTTCCAGGTAGGGCTTGATGTTCTGCAGCAGCCCGTTGGGCAGCGCGCCCGAGGTGACCGGGCCGTACTGTTCCCAGACCAGGTCGGGGGCGCTGCCGCCGGACGCCTGGCTCTGCACGGCCGCGTTGGCGGTGGTGATGCTGGAACTGTTCTCCGGCAGCCACTGCACGGTCACGTTCTTGTGCGCGGCCTCGTACTCGGTGGTCAGCTTCTTCATCCCGGCGTTGGCCTTGGCGTCGATCGTGCCGGTGTTGGGCGGCAGCACCGCCTTGATGACGATCGCGCCGGTGCTGCCGGATCCGCCGGATGAGCACCCGGCGGCCAGCCCGCCCGCCAGCAGCAGGGCGGCGGCCGCGCTCAGCGGTCTTCTGATGGGCGGTCTTTTGATGGGACGTGTGTGCACTCGTTCCCACCTCCTGGTGAGGGTTTCATGGGCAATCGGGGGCTGCGGCGGTCCCGGCTACGCGGTGGTGCGTGGCCGGAGCAGCCGCAGGGCGATGAGGGTGAACACGAGCATGACCACGAAGAGCAGGGTGCCGATGGCCATGCCGTAGCCGTACTGGTCGTTCTGGAACGCGGACTGGTACATGTCCAGGCCGGGCACCAGGGTGGCCGTGCCCGGGCCGCCGTTGGTCAGCAGCAGGATCGGGATGAAGTTCTGCACCGCGTAGATGCCGGACAGGATGACCACGATGCGGAACTGGGGCAGCAGCAGCGGGAGGTCGATGGTGAACACCCGCTTGAGCGTGCCGACGCCGTCGATGACGGCGGCGTCGAGCACATCCTTCGGCAGGTTCTGCAGCCCGCCGAGGAAGATCAGGAAGCCCAGGTTGGAGATCCACGGGAAGCCGATCAGCAGGATGCTGACCAGGGCCAGGTGCGGGCTGGTCAGCCACGTCGGCCCGGGCAGCCCGAGAGCGCCGAGCAACACGTCGATCAGCCCGTACTGCGGCTGCAGCAGGTAGGCCCAGACCTCGATCAGGATCAGTGGCGGCAGCACGATCGGCAGCACCAGCAGGTACTTGGCCACCGTGCCGGCCCGCGGCGGCATGTGCGTCACCACCTCGGCCGCGGTGAACTGGGACACCAGCGTGATCAGGATGGCCCCGCCGACCAGGATGGCCAGGTTCCTGGCCTCGGTGCTGAACGTGGCCGACTGCACGTACTGCTTGAACTGGGTGATCCCGTCGTAGGCCGGCGGGGTGAACCCGTTCCACTGGTAGAAGCCGCCAATCAGGCTGCGCACGGCCGGGTAATAGCTGAACAGGCCGATCAGCAGCAGGCTGGGCAGCAGCATGGCGGCCAGCACCGGCTGGTACCGGTGGCGCAGCTGGGCAAGCGTCGTCATGCTGGCAATCTCCTGGATGAAGTGGCCTGCGTTGTGCAGGATCATTCGCCGTCCGCGCTGGCCAGCGCTAGGCCGAGATGAACTGGTGGTAGCACGAAATTAACTTTGGCATGATCTGGGCGGTACGCTTCGCGGGTGGAAGATCCGGGCATCGAGGACATGCCGCTGGACACCAGCCGGGACCAGCTCTACTTCACTGAGGGTGCGTTCGCCTACGCCGGATATCACCGGCACCACCGGGTGCAGCCGCTGCACACGCACAGCTTCATGGAGATCGCGTTCATCATCGGCGGCGCGGGCGTGCACCAGTCGCTGGCCGGCCGCCAGCAGCTCGCGGTCGGTGACGCGATCCTGCTCCGCCCGGGCGTGTGGCACGGCTACTACGACTGCACCGACCTGGAGCTGTACAACTGCTGTTTCAGCAGCGAGCTGCTCCGCCGCGAGCTGATGTGGACCCGCGAGGACCCGCTGCTCGGCCACCTGCTGTGGACCGGCCCGTACCTGGGGCAGGGGTACGGCATGCTGACCATGCACCTGGCGGTGGACACGTTAGCCGACTGCCGGAGCCACCTGACCGCGCTGGCCTCGCTGTGGCACCAGCCGGCCAGCACGCACCGGGGCGACATCGTCGGGCGGCTGTCGCTGCTGCTCAGCCAGCTCGGCCGGACCGCGGCCGGGAACCGCGACCTGGCCGCGGCCGGCCCCGCTCATCCCGCGGTCGGCCAGGCCATGCAGCTGATGGAAGCCGCCCCCGCGCACCGCTGGACGCTGCCCGAGCTGGCCGGCCAGCTGCACCTGGCGCCCGGTTACCTGGTCCGGGTGTTCAAGTCGGGCACCGGCCTGCCGCCCATGGCCTACCTGGCCCGGCTGCGCGCCGAGACGGCCGCCACCCTGCTGCTGCACACCGACCAGCCGGTCACCGCGATCGGCCGGGCCGTCGGCTGGCCGGACCAGAACTACTTCGCCCGCCGGTTCAAGGCGCACTACGGGCTGAGCGCGACCACCTACCGGGCCCGGTTCGCCGCGCACGCCGCCCAGCTCCGGCCCAAGCTCAACTTGTGGCCGGATGAGGTGATCAGCGACCCGGGCCCGCCGCCACCGGGGTGAGCTCCGGGTCTGGGCTAGCCGCCCGTCGCGGTGCCGTGGATGTGCACCGTGATGGTGTGCCTGCCGGTCACGTCCGTCCAGGTGAACGTGTAGCTGGCGGTGAACCGGCCCGCCCGGTGCGGGGTGAACGTGACCGGGACCAGCACCTGGTAGCCGGCGTTGATGGGCAGCCCGGGCGGCACGTTGGGCCGGTTCGCGAACGGGGCGTTCAGCGTGGCCGTGCGGTCCACCGTGGCCGGCTCGTTGCCCGTGTTGGCCAGCGTGATCGTGGTGCGGGCCGTGCTGCCCACCGGCACCGTGCCGAAGCTGACCGTGGCCGGCGTGGCCCGGAACAGGCCCCGTGCGGGCAGCCCGGTGCCGGCCAGGTGGGCGGTGGCGGTGCCGCCGCTGCTGCCGGTGACGGCGATGGTGCCCGGGTCATCGCCCGGCCGGGCCGGGGCGAACACGACCTGGATCACGGCCGACTGGCCGGGCTGGAGCACGGTGCCCGGCGCGGGCATCCCGGTGACTGAGTAGGGCGGCCCCGGCGCCCGCACGGACCGGACCGTCTCCGCCCGCGTGCTGCCGTTGACCAGGTCGATCTCCCGCGGCACGAGCACCCCGACCGGGACGTTGCTGGCGAACGCCCCGGTATCGGTGACCAGGGCGAACTGCGTCGCGCTGGGGGTCAGGTACAGTCCGCCCGTGATGCCGTCGGCGGTGACCGGCACCTGCACCGGGGACGGGCCGGACGAGACGGCGAATGCGACCGACCCGGTGGCCCCGCCGGGCACGGCCGGGTGATACGTCACCGGCGCGCTCAGCCGGTCGCCCCGGTGCAGGGTGACCGGGAACGAGACCGGCCTGGCCGCGCTGCTGCCCGGGACGAGTTCGGTGATCTGGCCGAGCCGGAACGGGTTGGTGCTCGCACCGGCCGCCGCGGTCGCGGTCACCCCGGTCACGGTGACGTCCGAGCGCGCCGTGACCGTGGCATCCTGGCTCGTGCTGGCTGAGCCTACATAGGTAGCCGGAAGCGTGACCGGCGCGGCCGCCGACAGGGCCGCGGCCGCCGTGTCGCCGAACCCGTACACGGCGCCGTCCCGGGTGCCCACGTACACCATCCCGCCGGACGTGGCCACGGTGGTGAACTGGCTGGCCGTCCCGATCGGCGCCGACCAGATCGGGCTGATCGCGCACGGCGCGGCGGCCGTGCACGTCCCGCCCGGGTTGGCCGCGAACGCTTCCAGTGCGCCGTTGCTGCCACTGATGCCGGACGAGTACACCGCCCAGACCACGCCGGTCGAGATGTGCGGGCCGTTGGACGTGACCACCGGTGACCCGGACGAGAAGCCGAACACCAGCCTGCTGTTGGCCACGTCGGCCAGCCGGGGCTCGCCGGACTTGTTCACCCCGGCCTTGAGCATCCGCAGGCTGTCGTTGCGGCCGAGGTAGTACAGGTAGTCGCTGGCGTGCGCCTGATTGGCGGCGCCCAGCCGGGGCGTGCCGCCGAAGGCCGCCGGGTGTCCCCACTGGCCGTTGAACGGCCGGGTGACGCTCAGCGCGTCGTCGCCGCGCCGGCGGCCCTGCTCGCGGCCGCCCAGGTCGTCGCGGTCGAGCAGGAAGATCCGGCCGTCCTTGCCCGCCTGGGCCAGCACGTGCGGGTACGTGCCGGTGCCGAACGGCAGCCCGACCGGGCCACCGGAGCCGAGGTCGGTGTCGCCGGCGTCCAGGGCCGGGGCGTTCGCCGGGCTGAAGAAGTCCCGGGCGGCCAGCGTGCCGTCGCTCTTCACCGTGAGCCTGACCACCGAGTCGCCGAGCTGGCCGGGCGGCCGCGCGCCCGGCCCGGGCGGCGGCGAGACGCCGTTCCCGGTCGAGACGATGATCCGCCCGGACCCGTCGGACAACAGGCCGCTGCCGCCCTGCCAGATGCCGGCCCGGTTGTCGGTCACCCCGGTCTCGTCGCCCCATTCGGTGGCCGCCTTGGTGCGGACGTTCACCCCGGCCACGAAGCCGGTCCACGGGCTGTGGTCACAGTGCGACCCGAACGCCGCGTACACCCATCCGTTCATGAGCAGCAGCCCGGGGCGTTCCAGCTGGTCGGCGGCGTTGAGCGTGAGGTGCGGGTCGTTGCTGGGCCGCCCGCCGAGGAACTGCCGGAACACGATCGCACCGGTGGCCGGGTCGATACCGAACAGGTGGTAGCTGGGCGTGGTCTTGGGCACGGTCTGGGCCACCAGGTAGACGTCGCCGGTGTCCGGGTCGTACACCGGGCCGCCGGTCACCCCGATGTCGGGCGCCAGGTCGCTGCAGTTGGTGATCTGATACGGGGTGCCCAGGCTGGTCTGCCACTGCACCGCCCCGGTGCTGGCGTCCAGGCCGTAGACGTTGTCCTGCTCGGTGGCCACGATGACGGTCGACCCGATCACCAGCGGCTGCGCATACACCTGGCCGGCCACCGCGGTCCGGAACACCTGGCCGAACGTGTACCCGGAGGTCCGCCCCGAGACGTTGGCCGGCGTCAGATCCGGTTCGTCCGGGTCCCAGCCGTTTCGCAGGTCGTTCTGGGAGGTGGTGGTCTCGGCGCCCGCCGCGCCCCCGGCCGCCGCCGCGCCCCCGGCCGCCGCCGCGCCCGCGGCGCCGGTCACACTGGTGACAGTGGGCAGCAGCGCCGCCAGCAACAGGGCAGGGAGAACTGTTCTAGCCACCGGAACCATAAAAATCCCACCTATGACGCACCTATATCTACTAGATGCCCGAGTTGTCCCAGTGGATCACCAGGAGGGTGGCTATGGCAGAGGAAGCGTTCACGATCGGGTCCGAGGTCAGCGGCACCGACGGGGTGTGCGGCGAGCTGACCCGGGTGGTCATCGACCCGGTGGCCGGCGTGCTGACCCACCTGGTGGTCGAGCCGAGGGGGCGGCTGGGCCTGGCCCGGCTGGTGCCCATCGACCTGGTCGACCCCGATGCCGGGTCCAGCCCGGTCCGGCTCGGCTGCACGCTGGCCGAGTTCGCGCAGCTCGACCCGGCCGAGGAGACCCAGTTCGTACCGGGCACCCAGGGCTACGGGGCCTATGGCCCGCAGCAGGTGCTGACCTGGCCCTACTCCACGCTGGGCGGCGGCCCCGGGGTGCCGGACCGGCTGCTGGACGGGGTATCCGAGACCGTCACCTATGACACGGTGCCCGCCGGTGAGGTGGAGGTGCGCCGCGGCGAGCACGTGCACGCCACCGACGGCGCCATCGGCCACGTCGAAGGCCTGGTCATCGACCCGCGCAGCCATCGCGTCACGCACGTGCTGCTGCAGGAGGGCCACTTGTGGGGCCGCAAGGAGGTGGCCATCCCGATCAGCGCGGTGACCGGGACCGACGACGGTATCCGGCTCAGCCTGGCCAAGCATGAGGTGGGCGCCCTGCCACCGGTAGACGTGCACCACCCGGGTGGCGGCTAGCGCGGCCAGGCCGGCCGCGCCAGCCGCCGGAACGGGTCAGCCGTTCGCCCCGCAGACTGGCCAGGCGCCGATACCCTGGCCGGCCAGCACCCGCTCGGCCACCGCGATCTGCTCCGCCGGGGAGGCCAGGTTGGCCGACGACGCGTACTGCCCGCCGCCATAGCCGAGCCAGGTCCCCATGGTGAACTGCAGCCCACCGTAGAAACCATTCCCGGTGTCCGCGCTCCAGTTGCCGCCCGACTCGCAGGCGGCGATGGCCGACCAGTTCACCCCGCTCGACGAGCCCGCGGCCGGCGGAGGGGAGGCCGGCTGAGGGGCGGCAGGCGCGGGATCGGCCGGCGCGCTGCTGGCGGCCGGGGTGGCCGAGGTGGGCTCGGCCGGTGCGGGCGGTGGCGCCGCGGCCGGGATGGCCGCCGTGGCCGCCCGGGCCAGCCACGGGGCCACCGCTCCCGAGGCGGGCAGTGTCAGCCGCTGGCCCGTGGTGATCAGTGACGGGTTCTTCACCTGGTGCCGGTTGGCCCACCAGACCGCGGGCCAATCGGCGGCGCGGCCGTACTCGTGCGCCGCGATCGCGGACAGCGTGTCGCCCGCCTGCACGGTGTAACTGTGCGCCGCGTGGTGCGCGGCCGCGGGATGCAGTGAAATCGTGACCGCTATCAGGCTTTTTGCCAGCCCGGCAGCTGGAATACTGAACATGTCGGGGTTCCTTCCTAAGGGCTGTTCCGACACAGGTCCCGGCCGAGTGCTGCAACACCTGGCCGGGACCGCCTTGACTAACAGAGCAGGGTCGTGCGGGCTGCCTCCTGTCTCCGCGGGCCGCGGGTATAGCGGAATATCATGGGGGTTTGCCTCCTCTGGCCGATGTCGCCGAGTCGGTGGGCATGGTGAAAGCGGCTGAATTACGCCCCGGAGCCGCAGCAGGCGTGCCTATTCAGAAGCTCGGTACTGGTGCGGTCGTCGCTCCCATCTGTGCTCAGGCGTCGAGCACGTCCTTACCCCTGCCTCCCCAGACCCCGTGCTGGTCTGGCCTGGGTGGGGGGTTGGTAATGCGAGCCGAGCAAGGCCAGAATCTGGCTGGTTCATCAACCGCAGACAAAGTTACGCCCACAAAGTGGGACAGTCCAGGCATTGACCGCGCCGGGCGAGTCCGGGTCACCCCGAATTCCGCCCGCCCCCTCCGTGTGTGACCGGCCAGAATGCCGCTCGCAGCCGTCGAATGCGGTCGCTCCGGCTGCGGTATTGCGCCAGGTCAAATGCGGTCGGGCCGGAAATCCGCGAACCGGTTTCCGGACGGCTTCCGGGAACCGGGCCAGGCCGGCCTGGCTGGGGCTGGTGGTGCCGGTGATTTTCTCAATTACGCATTAGGTTATTCCGTGACAATTGAGCGTGCTGGGGCACAAGATCAATGCTGGGGCGGGCTGACACCGGCCCGGGGCCGGTCTGGCCATCGGCCGCGCGGAGGCATAATCTGCGCGCTAGCCGATCGATTGGCGCGAGGCCGGGAATGGAGCAGATCATGACTGAAGCAGCTGCGCCGCAGCCGTCCGAGCCGCCCGCCCCGGCCACCGTGGCGGATGTCATGCACCCCCCGGTGACCACAGTGGAGCAAGGCGACCACGTGGCCGCGGCCGCCTACCTGATGAAACACGCCGGCGCTACCGCGCTGATGGTGGTGGACCCGAAGAGCAGCCAGCCCCGGGGCATCATCACCGAGGCGGACATCGCCCGGGTGGTCGCGGACGGGAAGAACGTGAACGACGTCCGGATCCACGACCTGATGACCGAGGAGCCGACCGTCATCCAGGCCAGCACCAGCATCCGGAACGCGGCCCGGATCATGACCGACGGGCACTTCCGCCATCTGCCCGTGGTGGACGGCACCGGCCTGATCGGCATGGTCGATATCAGCGACGTGTGCGCCGCGCTGCTCGGCCCGGACGACTAGCCCGCCAGCCGCCAGGTGGGCCGGATGGCCGACGGCGAAGCTCCGGGGTGGGCCACCGACAGCCGGGTGGTCCGCCTGGTCCGGCACGACCCGGCCAGCCCGGTCGACACCACCAGGTGGCCGGCCACCGTGCCGGCCGTGGAACAGTTGCTGTGCGAGGGCCTGGACCTGGCGCCGGGGCTGACCGTGCTGGTGGGCGAGAACGGTTCCGGAAAGTCCACCCTGGTGGAGATGCTGGCCGAGGCGTATGGGCTCAACCCGCAGGGCGGTTCGGCGCAGGCCGGGCTGTTCCGGATCCGGGCCAGCGAGCCCGGGGCTGGCCAGCATCTCATCGTCGAGCGCGGCCCGGTCCGGCCCCGCTGGTCCTACTTCCTGCGCGCCGACACCATGCACAGCCTGTACACCTACCTGGAGGACAACCCGGGACGGGGCCCGGAACGTTTCCACCAGCTCAGCCACGGCGAAGGCTTCCTGGAAATACTGCGAACCCGGGTGAACCAGCCGGGTTTCTACTTGCTGGATGAGCCCGACGCGCCCCTGTCGTTCACCGCCTGCCTCGGGCTGGCCGCCCTGCTGTACGACCTGGCCCGGGAAGGTTCCCAGACCATCGTGGCCACCCACTCACCCATCGTCGCCGCCACCCCCGGGGCGGCCGTGCTCGAACTGGGCGACTGGGGCATCCGCGAGTCCCGCTGGGAGGAGCTGCACCTGGTCGGCGCCTGGCGTCGGTTCATGACCGACCCAGGCTCGTACTTCCGGCAGATGCAGGTCGGCTGAGATCGGGGATACTGCCGTTATGGCTGATCGCAACGTGCTGGGCGGGGAACTGGAGCCATGTGGCACCGACCCGGTCACCGGCTTCTACCGGGACGGGTGCTGCAACACCGGGCCGGAGGACCTGGGCAGCCATACCATCTGCGCCGTGGTGACGGCCGAGTTCCTGGCCCATCAGCGCAGCATCGGCAATGACCTGACCACGCCCGTGCCGCAGTTCCACTTCCCCGGGCTGGTCCCCGGTGACCGCTGGTGCGTGACCGCGCGGAACTGGCTGCGGGCGCACCAGGATGGCGCGGCCGCGCATGTGGTGCTGGCCTCCACCCATGAGGCGGCGCTGCAGATCGTGCCGCTGGCCGTGCTGCGGGAGTACGCGGTCGACGTGCCAGCCGATCCCGGCGGGCTCGGCCCCTGACTCCCAGGCGGGGCGATTTTGTCAGACCCATCTGAGACGGTGGGGTGGTGGTATCCCCCCAGCCAGCCAGCAGCGCCGAGAAGTCCCGCCGGGCCGAGCTCGGCAGCTTCCTGAAGACCCGGCGGGCC
>DATCUG010000621.1:0-2035 GCA_036567525.1 Streptosporangiaceae bacterium
GCGTGGCCTGCCTCAGCAAGCCGTTCCAGCCCGCCGACCTGCTGTCGGCCGTCGATGCGATGCGCTCCGCCACCGGGACTGGCCGTTCGGCTAAAGAAGGCCCGGCTGGCGGCGGGGCGGACGCGGCCGGCCACCCAGCCGCCCAGCCCGCGGCGGGCCAGCTGCTGGCCAGCGTGCGCGAGCTGCGCACGGCGGAGCGGGCCGCCGTGGCCGACTTCCTGCACGATGGCCCGGTGCAGGAGCTGACCGCGGCCACGCTGAGCCTGGAGCTGCTCGGCCGGCTCGTGCCGGATGACGCGCGCCCCTACCTGGACCAGATCCGGCGGCACGTGACCGCGGCCACCCAGCCGATCCGGCGGCTGATGGACCAGGCCGCGCCGGATGCCCAGGCCGGGTCCAGCCTGGACAGCCAGGTCCGGTACCGGACCGGGTGGCTGCCGTTTACCCCGGTCACCGTGCGCGAGCTGGCCGCCGCGGCCGGGCCGGGGCCGGATCCGGCGGTGGTGGCCGACGTCGTGGAACTGGCCCTGCACGCGCTGGTGGGCAGCGCTCCCCCGGCGCGGGCCGACATCGAGGTGCAGCCCGGCCAGCAGGCCGTGCAGATCCTGCTCACCATCACCCCGCTGGACGGGGCCGCGGTGCGCGGCCAGGCCGCGGCGGCGGAGACCGCGCTGGCCCGGCTGGCCGCGGCGCTGGGCGGGACCGCGCAGGCCAGGCTGGGCGCGTTCCCGTGGCGGGTGCGGATCGGGCTGCCCGCCGCGGTGGCCGATCGCTAGCGGCCGCCCGGGGCCGGGAGCTGGACCGGGGCCAGCGTGATCTGGTCGATGTTGGGCGCGGTCTCGGAGCGCAGCGGCTGGCCAGCGCCGTCGCCCGAATAGATCACCCCGATCGTGGTGGTGCCGTAGTTGTACTGCGGGTTGGCGATGAACCGGATCGTGTTCACGCCGTGCCTGAGCTGGACCGGGATGGTCAGATTCCAGAACTGGTTCCAGCTGAACGTGTTGCCGAAGTTGACGTGGAACGTGGGCCCGCCGTTGACGCTGATGTCGGCGGGCGCGGTCATCAGGTCCGGGTTGTAGTGGTTGGCGACGATCTGCTGGTTGTTGGCGAACCGGACGGTCATCCCGTACGGGCCGGCCACCGGCGCGTGCACGGTGAACGCCAGCGAGTTGGCCGGCCCGCCGCCGATGCCGGTGACCACGCCGCCGTTGGCCTGGGGATAGCTGTTGTCCACCCTGGCCGTGCCGGCCAGCGCGCCGTCCTCGGCCTGGTAGGTGCTGGCGGCCGGCTGCGCACCGGTGACCGGGGTGACGGTCAGCTCGTCCAGCGTCACCCCGCCGCCGTCGCCGGTCACCACCACCTTGTTGATGCCCGCGCTGAGGTAGACCCGGTCGGTCCGCACCGTCCAGCCCGCGGCGCTGCCCGCCAGCGGCCCGGCCAGTGCCTGCCCGTTGAGCGTGGCCTGGGCCGATCCCGCGCCGCGGTAGCGGAAGGCCAGGTCCGAGTAGCCGTCATTGGCCGAGTAGACCCAGAACGTGACCCGCTGGCCGCGGCCGATGCCGGCCGCGCCGGCGCCGGACTGGCCCTGCGCGCGGTAATCCGCCCTGGCCCCGTCCAGGGTGGCCTGCTCAGCCTGGTAGACGGCCTGGTTCTGCACGGCGGGATCGTCCAGCTGCAGGTCGATCTTGTTGATGATCGCGTCGCCGTGGGTCGCGGCGCCGGCCGCCCCGGTGGTGGACAGGCTGATGTCGTGCTGGCCGGCGGTCAGGTGCACGGTGGTACCGGCGTGGTTCCAGATCACCCAGTTGTAACCGGCCGGCAGCCAGACCTGCTGCGGGCTGCTCCCGTCCACCCGGACGAAGATGTTGGTCGGGCCGGACACGTCGGACGCGGCCGAGTTGCTGCCGTCGAAGATGGACAGGTGGTAGTCGCCGGTCTGCGGCACGGTCACGTGGAACGTGATCACGGTGCTCGACCCGGTGCGCAGCCCGCCCACGTCCTGCTCCCCCGCGGTGGCGTAGCCGCCCAGGTTGGA
>DATCUG010000622.1:0-7492 GCA_036567525.1 Streptosporangiaceae bacterium
GAGAGCGCCAGCGGCGAGTTGGCGCAGCGGCCCGGACCGGCCGCGGCGGTGGCCGCCGCGTCGGTGCATCTGCAGCGCGCCCAGCTGCACCAGGCGCACAACCAGCTGAAGCTGGCCGACGCTGCGTTGCACGACACCCCGGACCGGCTGATCAGCGCGGTGGCCTGGCTGGTGGCAGCGCAGCTCCGGCTGGCCCAGGGCCGCCCGGCCGCGGCCGCCGACATGATCCAGCGGGCCAGCCAGGGCTGGCACCCACCGCGCTGGCTGGAGCTCAGGCTGACCCTGCTCCAGTCGCGGGCCTGCGCCGCGGCCGGCGATGTGCAGGCGGCGGTGATCGCGGCCGGCCGGGCCGGGGCACGCACCGGGCCTGCTGCCGTCACGCTGGCGCATGCCCGGCTGGTGGCCGGCGACCACCTGGGCGCCCGGCAGGCGCTCGGGGCGGTGCGCGACCGGGCCGCCGGGGGCGAGGACCCCAGCCTGGTGGCGTGCCTGGTCGAGGCCCGGCTCAGTTATGAGACCGGCGAGCCGGCCCGGGGCCGCCGCGCCCTGGAACGGGCCCTCCGGCTGGCCCGGCCGGAGCAGCTCAGGCTGCCGTTCACGCTGGAGCGGGCCTGGCTCCGGCCCGTGCTGCGCAGCGACCCCGACCTGGCCGTCGCCTACCGCGAGCTGCTCGAGCCCGGCCTGGTCGGCCAGGCCGGCCAGCTCCCGGCGGGGCAGCCGGACAGCCGGCCTGCTCCCCCGGTGATCGAGCCACTCAGCGACCGCGAGCGTGAGGTGCTCCAGCACCTGGCCGGGATGCTGAGCACGATGGAGATCGCCACCGAGATGTACATCTCGGTGAACACCGTCAAGACCCATCTGCGCAGCATCTACCGGAAACTGTCGGTAGCCCATCGCGGCGAGGCGGTACGCCGGGCCAGGCAGCTGAAGCTGCTCTGACCCCCGGCTGGGCGGCCGGCCGGGCGGCCGGCCGGGCGGCCGCGGCGGTCACTCCCCTGGCTCACCGGCCGCCGGGGGCCCGGGCTGCTGCTCGTGCAGGCGGCGTACCTCCAGCACCTCAACGCCGAACGTCTGCAGCCGGGCCAGCAGCCCGTGCAGCGCGGCCTGATCCCGGAGCGGACCATGCACCACGGTCTCCACCGGCTCGACCGAGGCAGTCAGCCGGTCGAAGTCCAGCAGGGCCTCGGGTGGCAGCACGCCGGAGACCCTGATCTCGTAATACGGCGATGACACGGAGCCCCCAGCCAGTCGGGATACGCGGTGTCTCCCCACGCTGCCGCGTCACCGCCCACCGCACCCCACTCATCACGGGTGAGATTGGGATGGGCGAGTTTGCCCGGAATCACGGTTATCACCCGTCACGGGTGGGCCGGGACCGGCCCAGCCCTTGATGGACTGGGCCGGTCCCCTGCTGGCCTGCACAGAAAGAGAGCACCCATGGCTGAGCTGATCGCGATCGGTTACCCGGACGAGGCCACCGCCGAGGAAGCGGCCGCAGAGGCCCGGCGGCTGTCCCGTGACCTGATCATCGAGGAGGACGCGATCGCGGTTATCGTCCGTGATCACGAAGGCAAGTACCACGTGCACACCAGCCACCACCCGGTGGGCAGCGGCGCGACCTGGGGCATGTTCTGGGGGCTGCTGTTCGGTCTGCTGTTCTTCATCCCGGTCTTCGGCATGGCCGTCGGCGCGGGCATGGGGGCACTGATGGGCAAGGTCACCAAGACCGGCATCGACAAGCAATTCGAGGACCAGGTCCGGGGCATGATCCAGCCCGGCACGTCCGCGCTGTTCCTGATGGTGGAGAAGGTGACCCCGGACAAGGCCGTCGACGCGATGAGCAAGTATGGTGGCACGGTGCTGAAGACCTCGCTGTCCAAGCAAGGCGAGCAGGAACTGCAGGAGGCACTGCACGGCGGCGGCGCGTCCGCGTCCTGACCGGCCCCTCCCAGCAGGTCCTGCAGCTGGCCACCGGCGGCCGCGCGGCTGCCGGTGGCCAGTCGCGGCTGGTGGCGTTCAGCTAAAGAAGGCCGGCCGCCCGGTGTCTCCCGGGGGTAACCGCAGGATGTTCACCGCGCGGGCGACGACGAGCACCGCGACGACCAGCGAGACCGCTTCCTCGGCCATCATCAGCAGTTTGGCCCAGGGCCGGATCGGCGAGACGTCCGTGGGGCTGAAGGCCATGGCGGCGGAGAACGAGAGGTGCAGGTAGTCGAGGAACGCCGGCACCCAGCCAGGCCCGGCGAACTCTGGGCTGGCCATCTCCGGGAACACAAACCCCGGCGGGTGGCCGGGGCCGCGGGCCCGGGCGGCGGCACCGCCGCGGTCCAGGTCCCAGTACCACAGGCCGAACGCGATCACGTTGGTCAGCCAGATCGCGCCCCCGCTGGCCAGCAGCACGTTGGGGTTGTCGCTGAACGGGGCCACCCGGATGATCCCGCCCAGCAGGCGCACCGCGGCCACTGCGTTCACCGCAGTGATCAGGCCGATCAGTGACCCGGTCAGCACCCGTAGCCAGGTCTTGTCCCGGTCGATGCGGCCCGGGTCACCGATGATCAGGATGCCGAGCAGGACGCCGATGACCACGATGTAGGCCCAGCGGGCGTCCCCGTTCCGCAGGCTGGCGGGCAGCACCGCGCGCAGGCCGCCGGCGGCCAGGACGGCCAGCCCCATCGGCCAGCGGCTCTCACCTCCGCGCCGCGGCGGTCCCGCGTCGGGCACCACGGAGCCGGCCTAGACCCGGGTCAGCGTCCGCTGCACCGCGCGCCGCAGGATGAACCCCCCGATGATCTCGAAGATCCCCATGATGATGAACCAGATGCCGAGCAGCACGGCCAGCACGCTGAGCGAGGACGCCGGGGTGGCCGCGACCACGATGCCGGCGATGAGGCTCACCACGCCGAACACGACCCACCAGGCCCGCCCCTCGCGCACCCCGCCGCCGATCCCGCCGATGAGCGCGGCCAGCCCCTGGACGATCCAGGTGATGCCGATGATCAGGCCGATCAGCGACCTGGTCAGGTGCAGATGCCGGATCAGCACCACGCCGATGACGATGAACAGCAGGCCCGCGATGCCGAGCCAGATCCGGTGCGGCTCGCGCGGATCGAACACCCGGATCAGGTGGAAGATCCCGGACAGGATCAGCAGGATGCCGAGCAGGACCGCGAGCACGTTGAGCGACCCGGTCGGGTGGGCGGTGACGATGATCCCGAGGATCAGCGTCAGCGCACCGAGCAGCATGGCCGCCTGCCACGAGGCGGTCAGCAGGGCCGGCGCTGGCGGCAGCGCGTCGTTATCCCCGGTCGTCATCGGATGCCGGTCACGTGCCGAGCAGCTTGGCCTTGGCCGCGGCGAACTCGGCGTCGGTCAGCACTCCCTGCTGATGCAGGTCGGCGAGCTGCTTGAGCTGATCTACCGTGGCCGAACTGGCCGCCGGGCCCGCCGCGGGCGGGGGCGGCGCCTGCTGCCCTTGCTGCTGTGCCTCCAGATCGCTGAGCCGCTGGTTCTGCTCCGCCTCGGCCGCGTACGCATCGTCCTGCTTCCGGGCCATGTGCTTGCCTGCCGCGTAGGCGCCGCCGCCGACAACGGCCGCGCGCAGCAGGGGACGTCGCCGCATGAACATGTCTGGCTCCTCTCGCCGGGCGGGTCAGGACGCCGCGCCGTTGTCCGGCCCGGGTGGCAGGGACAGGCCGAGCGCGACCATCAGTTCCGGCGCGGCGGCGACCACCTTCGGCCCACCGACTTGCGGGGCGATGGCGAACAGCACGCCGAGCAGGTCGGCGGGGGTGGCCCCGGCGTCCAGCGCGTTGCTCACCTGCCACAGGTAGGACGCGGGCGGCGCGTCCAGGGCGATCAGCGCGGCCAGCTTGACCAGTGCGTAGGCCCGGCTGTCCAGGCCGCTCTTGGCCTGCCACTCGGCCCGCAGTTCCAGGCCCTCGGCCAGCAGGTCGAGCTCTCCCACCGCCAGCCCGGTCAGCGCCTGCTGGGTGGCCTCGTCCACATCCACTTGTGCGGGCATGTTCATGATCAGAGTCCTTCCCCGGTCACCGCGTCATGGGCAGGCGCGGCCCGCCTGCCCGTGAGTACCAGCCTGCCCAGAAAGGGCCGGGTGCCGTGTCACCCGTAGCGGATGGTGTACGCCGCGGGCTGGTGGGCTGGCCGGGGGGAATCATGCCTGGCGGATGAGGCGGAGCCGGGTGCGGACCCGGCCGGACGGCGGCTACTCGGCGGCACCGCCCGGCCGGGCGTCTAGTTCGGCCCAGACGGCCTTGCCCTGGGTGGTCTGCTGCACCCCCCACTTGGTGGCCAGCGCGTCCACCAGCATCAGGCCGAAGCCCGATTCGTCCAGCCAGTCCGGGATGCGCGGCTGCGGCCCATCCGGGCTGGTGTCATGCACCTCGATGCGCAGCCAGCTGCCGCAGTAGGCCAGCCGCAGCACGGTTCCGGACGCGTCCGGCCCGGCATGCTGGAGGGCGTTGGTGACCAGTTCGGAGACGAGCAGCACGGCCGTGTCGGCCAGGTACCCGAGGCGCCACCCCGCCACCGCCGCCCGGGTTTCCCGCCGGGCCAGCCCGGCGGCCGCGGTGGCCGGGGGCAGCGCCACCTCCCGGCAGCCGGGACCATGTTGCTGCGCTGTACCAAACACCGCGGTACCTCGATCTCGCTGTGGGCCGGGATCATCCGGCGGGCTCGTCACGCGGGCACGGGTGCGGTGTGCTGGGGTTATCAGCGGCTGGCGCGTGCATGGGCAGGGCCTCACGATGCGCATCCGTCGCACGTCCCCCGTGAAGGTCTCTTGACTGTCGCATATTTATCTGTAAGTCAGCTGAATGAAAGCTGTTGGTGAGCCGATAGCCAGCTGATTCTCAGCTGACTTTCTGCGGCACCGCGCCTAGCGCCGGCTCTGGCGTCGGCCGCGCCGCCGTGCGACTGTGTGAGAAAGGTGCTCTCCGGGGTACGTACTCTCGCTGTTCCCGGGGAGCTGGGGGGCTCATGGGGCGAGACATACAGGCCGTCAAGATCAGCGGCGAGGACCGGCGCAAGTACCGGGACAAGGTGCAGCGTTCGCTGGACGTGTTCGCCCGGATGCTGCGTGCCGACATGTTCGAGGCTGACCCGGCGCAGGTCGGGGTGGAGATCGAGCTGAACCTGGTGGACGAGACCGGCGCGCCGTCGATGCGGAACGCCGCGGTGCTCGACGCGATCGCCGACCCGGCCTGGGCGACCGAGCTGGGCCAGTTCAACCTGGAGATCAACGTGCCGCCGCGGTCACTGGCCGGCGCCGCGGTGGCCGGGCTGGAAGCGGAGATCCGCCGCAGCCTGAACACGGCGGACGGCAAGGCCCGCGGGGAGGGCAGCCGCCTGGTCATGGTCGGCATCCTGCCCACGCTGGGCGAGCAGGACGTGCATGAGGGCACGCTGTCCGCCAACGAGCGGTACAAGGTGCTGAACGAGCAGATCTTCGCGGCCCGCGGCGAGGACTTGCGGATCGCGATCGACGGCGCCGAGCAGCTGCTCACCCACGCGGGCAGCATCACCCCGGAAGCCGCCTGCACCAGCGTCCAGCTGCATGTCCAGGTCAGCCCGGACAGCTTCGCGAACTACTGGAACGCGGCCCAGGCCATCGCGGGCGCGCAGGTCGCGCTGGCCGCCAACTCGCCCTACCTGTTCAGCCGGCAGCTCTGGCAGGAGACCCGGATCATCCTGTTCGAGCAGGCCACCGATACCCGGCCGGACGAGCTGAAGCATCAGGGCGTGCGGCCCCGGGTGTGGTTCGGCGAGCGCTGGATCACCTCGGTGTTCGACCTGTTCGAGGAGAACCTGCGGTACTTCCCGGCGCTGCTGCCGATCTGCGAGGACGAGGACCCGGCGGCGGTGCTGGACGGCGGCAGCTGCCCGCAGCTGGCCGAGATGAGCCTGCACAACGGGACCATCTACCGGTGGAACCGGCCGGTGTACGCGGCCGTCGCGGGCCGGCCACACCTGCGGGTGGAGAACCGCGTGCTGCCGGCCGGCCCGACCGTGGCCGACGTGGTGGCCAACGCCGCGTTCTACTACGGGCTGGTCCGCGCGCTGGGCGAGGCGCAGCGCCCGGTGTGGAGCCAGATGTCGTTCGCCACCGCGGCCGAGAACCTCCGCGAGGCGGCCCGCAGCGGCCTGGAGGCCCGGCTGTACTGGCCGGGCCTGGGCGAGGTGCCCGCCGCCGAGCTGGTGCTCCGCCGCCTGCTGCCGCTGGCCCGCACCGGGCTGGCCCGGTGGGGCGTCAGCGAGGAACTGGCCGACCGGCTGCTCGGCATCATCCAGCAGCGCTGCCTGACCGGGCAGACCGGCGCCGCCTGGCAGGTCGCCGCGACCGGCGCGTTCGAGGCCCGCGGCGCGGACCGCGCCGAGGCGCTGCGGCTGATGACCCAGCGCTATATCGAGCACATGCACGCCAACGACCCGGTGCACACCTGGCCCCTGCCCTAGCTACGCTCAGGACGTGTGACCGAGTACCGGGCGTCGTTCGACGCCACCGTCCGGTTCAGCAACGGCGGCGACCTGGCCGTGCACGGGTTCCGGGTAGACGTGCCCGGCCCGGACATCGACCAGGCCGGGATCGGCGCCCTGTTCGTGGCCTCGCTCGGCCTGCTGCTGACGGAGACGGTCGAGCTGAGCAACGTGGCCGTGTTCGCCGAACCACACAAGGGCACCCGGGGCGGCCCCGCCGACCGCCCGGGCTCGGTCGGCGTGGGGGGGCCGGCCAGCGGGCCTGGGGCCGGCCGGCTGGTCGAGCTCAGTCATGTGATCCGGCCCGGCATGATCACGTACCCGGGGCTGCCCGCTCCGGCCATCACCCCGTTCCTGACCCGGGCCGCCTCCCGGGACCGCTACGCGCCCGGCACCGAGTTCGCCATCGACCAGCTGACCATGGTCGGCAACACCGGGACCTACCTGGACGCGCCCTACCACCGCTTCGCGGACGGCGCCGACCTGGCCGGCATCCCGCTGGACCGGACGGCCGGGCTGCCCGCCGTGCTGGTCAGGGTGACCGGCACCCAGTCCCGCGGCATCGGCACCGGCGCGCTGGCCGCGGTGGACGTGCGCGGGGCGGCGGTGCTGCTGCACACCGGCGATGACGTCAGGTTCGGCACCCCCGGGTATGCGGACGGCGCGCACTTCCTGACCCGGGCGGGCGCCGAGTGGCTGGCCAGCCAGGACGTGGCACTGGTCGGCATCGACGCGATCAACATCGACGACACCGCCGACGCTGCGCGCCCCGCGCACACGGTCCTGCTGGCCGCCGGGATCCCGGTCGTCGAGCACCTGACCGGGCTGGACCAGCTCCCCCCGTCCGGCGCCCTGTTCACCGCCGTGCCGCTCCGCGTCGAGGGCCTGGGCACGATCCCGGTCCGGGCTTTCGCCCAGCTCCCCAGCTAACCCCGGGTTCGGCGGACGCCCTGGTGCCGGGTACTGGCGTTCAATATTGCGATCATTCCAGTGGAGCCGG
>DATCUG010000623.1:0-7220 GCA_036567525.1 Streptosporangiaceae bacterium
GCCCAGCCGGTCAGCTAGCGCAGCCGGTCAGCTAGCCCAGACGGCCGGCCATGACATCTGTCATGGCCGGCCGGTGACGCACGGCAGCGGCCAGCCAGCTGACCGCCGGGCAGGATCGGGGTATGTCCGACGCGATGCTGACCGCGGGGGCGCCGGCACGCGCCGGCACCGGAGACCGGCCAGGTGGCCCAGAGCGCGCGGATCGAGCAGACTCGTCCTATGTGCTGCTCCATGATCAAGCTGCGTTCAGCAGGCCGGGACTGGGCCGCCGGCCGGGACGGTGGCTGGCCTGGTTCGGGGCCATGACCCAGGCGCCCGCCCGGCAGCGGGCCGCGGCCGGGGACCGCGCCGCCCCGGCCACCGCGGATCCGGCCATGGATGGCCTGCTGCCCAGCTCCCGGTGGCGCCGGTACGGCTGGATGTTCGCCGCGATCTGGCTGGTCTACCTGGCCCAGCCGGCCAGCACCGTGTGGGCCCGGCCAGACCCGGTGCGCCGTTACCTGGGGCTGGCCACGCTGATCGCGTTCGCCGCGGTGTTCATCGTGACGTTCGCGGCGTCCCGGCGGCGGGCCGACCGCCAGGTGCCGCGCGCGTTCGGTGTGGCCATGCTGGGCACGGAAGCCGCGCTCATCGGATTCGGGTACTACAGCATCGGCCCGGACGCCTCGGCCCTGCTCATCTACCTGAGCGTGATGGCGGTGTTCCTGCTGCCCATCCGGGCCGGCTGGGCGGTGGTGGCGGCGGCCGTCGCGGCCTCGCTGGTAGTGCCGGCCATGCGCGGCTGGCAGCCGGACGGCACGCTGGCCTTCCAGATCTTCGTCTCGTCGCTGGCGTCCTTCGGCGTGGTGCAGCTCATCCAGCGCAACATGCAGCTGGCCGCGGCGCGGAACGAGCTGACCAGGCTGGCCCTGGCCGACGAGCGCAACCGGTTCGCCCGCGACCTGCACGACATCCTGGGACACTCGCTGACCGTGGTGGCCGTCAAGGCCGAGCTGGCCGGGCGGCTGACCAGCCTGGACCCGGCGCGGGCCGAGGCCGAGATCGCCGACGTGGAGCGGATCGCCCGGCAGGCGCTGGCCGACGTGCGGGGCGCGGCGGCCGGCTACCGCGAGGTCACCCTGGACGGGGAGCTGGCCAGCGCGGGCACCGCGCTGGCCGCGGCGGATATCGAGGCCGACCTGCCGGACCACGAGCCCGGCGGGATCCCGCGGCTGCGCCAGGAGCTGTTCGGCTGGGCCGTCCGCGAAGGGGTGACCAACGTGATCCGGCACAGCGGCGCCACCCGCTGCGTCATCCGGGTCACCACCGACGAAGTGACGATCAGCGACGACGGTGTTGGTCCGGGGGGGCGACCCCCCGGAACCCCCCGATCGCCGCTGCGCGCCGAGGCCCCTACCGGGGCCGTCCCGGCTGGGGCTGTCCCGGCTGGGCAAGTGGCTGAGGACGGCTTCCATTATCTCTGCCCTGACCGGCCATCCACCGGGCATGGGCTGAGCGGGCTGCGCGAGCGGGCGGCCGCCGAGGGCGCCGTGGTCAGCGTCGGCCGGTCCGCCCTCGGCGGCTTCCTGCTCCGCGTCCGGATGCCATGATCGGGCCGTGACCACACCCATCCGGCTGCTCCTCGCGGACGATCAGGCGCTGGTCCGTGGGGCACTGGCCGCCCTGCTGGCGCTGGAACCTGACCTGGACGTGGTGGCCGAGGTGGGCCGGGGCGACGAGGTGCTGCCCGAAGCCCGCCGCACCCGGCCGGACGTCGCGCTGCTGGACGTGGAGATGCCCGGGCTGGACGGCATCAGCGCCACCAGCGAGCTGCGCGCGGCGCTGCCGTCCTGCCGGGTGCTGGTGGTGACCACGTTCGGCCGCCCCGGCTACCTGCGCCGGGCGATGGCCGCCGGGGCCAGCGGCTTCGTGGTCAAGGACACCCCGGCCCGGCAGCTGGCCGACGCGGTCCGCCGGGTGGCGTCCGGGCTGCGCGTGGTGGACCCCAGCCTGGCCGCGGAGACGCTGGCCGCCGGGGACAGCCCGCTCACCCCGCGGGAGACCGACGTGCTGCGGACGGCCCGGGACGGCGGCACGGTGGCCGACATCGCGGCCGCGCTGCACCTGTCCGAGGGCACGGTGCGCAACCACCTGTCCGCGGCCATCGGCAAGACCGGCGCCCGCACCCGCGCGGAAGCGGTGCGCCTGGCCAGTGCGAACGGCTGGCTGCTGGGCAGCTGAGCGGACCTGCCCATCTGATAACAGCAAGAGGCGGGGGCGAACGAGAGGTGGCTGGTGTGGAGATGACGGGCGGGAACACCGCAGGCAAGGAGCGGGTCCAGCTCGGCGCGGTGCAGCAGACGCTGTTCGGCCCGCTGGCCGCACGGGCCCGGGAGACCCGGCGAAAGCGGCCGCTGCTGCGCGACCCGAAAGCGGCCGAGCTGATCGCCTCGATCGACTTCGACACGGCCAAGTTCGACTTCGGATCGGCCAGCTGGATGATGGTGCTGCGCACCGCGATCTACGACTTCTGGGTGCGCCAGTTCCTGGCCGGGCACCCGGCCGGCACGGTGATCGAGCTGGGCACCGGCCTGAACACCCGGTTCGACCGGGTGGACAACGGCCAGGTGCACTGGATCGACCTGGACCTGCCGGACACCATCGAGCTGCGCGGCCGGTTCTTCACCGACACCAGCCGCCGCCGGATGGTCCCCGCCTCGCTGGTCAGCGAAGAATGGTTGCCGGCCGTGGCGGACAGCCCGGGGCCGTACTTCTTCGTTACCGAGGGAGTGCTGGCCTACCTGCCGGAACGCGAGGTGACCCAGACGCTGGCCCGGATAGCCGCGCGGTTCCCTGGCGCGCGCCTTGCGCTGGACACCTACCCGCGGCGGATGATGCAGCAGCAGCACAAGCTGGCCGAGCGGCGGGGCTTCGCGCCGTGGCAGTGGCCCTGCGACGACCCGGGCTCGCTGCAGCGGCTCGGGCTGCGGCTGGACGAATCGGCCACGGTGACCCGGCCACCACGGGCTATGCGCCGCGAGTTGCCGCCGGCCTACCGATACCTGCTGCTGCCGCTGGCCGACCCGCTGATGGGCAAGATGTTCGCCACGCTCAGCCTGTTCACCGTGACCGGCCCGGCCCAGCCTTAGAGCAGCGTGAGCTGCTCGGCCGCCGGGGCCGGGGCGGGCGCCGCGGGCGGCCCGCGCCAGCGCCGGATCGGCGGCGGGCTGCCCCGGCCGACCTGGTAGCGCTCGGCCAGCTCGCGGACCTGCCCGGCGATCCGTTCCTGGTAGTCCTTGGGCGCGTAGGCCCGTGACCCGTACAGCCCCCGGTAGCGGGGAACCAGCGCCGGGTGGTTCCGGGCCAGCCAGGCCAGGAACCATTCCCGCGCGCCCGGCCGCAGGTGCAGCACGATCGGGCTGACATGGGTGGCGCCGGCCTCGGCCACCTGCCGCACGGTCGCTTCGAGCTGGGCCGGGGAGTCGGACAGGAACGGCACCACCGGCCCCATCAGCACGCCGCAGCGCAGCCGGTGCTCGCTCAGCGTGGCGCACACGCCGAGCCGGCGCAGCGGGCTGGGCGTGCCCGGCTCCAGGGTGCGCCACAGCTCCTCGTCGGTGCAGCCCACCGACACGCTGAGCCCGACGTCGGTGACGCCGGCCGACGCGGTGAGCAGGTCGAGGTCGCGCAGGATCAGCGTGCCCTTGGTCAGGATCGAGTACGGGTTGCGCGCGTCCAGCAGCGCTTGCAGGATGCCCGGCATCAGCCGGTACTTGCCCTCGGCCCGCTGGTAGACGTCCACGTTGGTGCCCATCGCGATGTGCTCGCCGGGCCATTTCGCCGCGGCCAGTTCCTTGCGCACCAATTCCGGCGCGTTCACCTTCACCACGATCTTCGAGTCGAAGTCGTGCCCGGCGTCCAGGTCCAGGTAGGTATGCGTGTTCCGCGCGAAGCAGTAAACACACGAATGACTACATCCTCGATAGGGATTAATAGTCCAGCGGAATGGGACGCGGGAGGCGTCGGGGACCCGGTTGATGGCGCTCTTGGCGTGCACCTCGAAGTAGGTCTGGCCACGGAAACCGGGTGTGTCGAACGTGCGGGCGATAGCGCCGCGCTCGAACAGGGCGGGCGGCGCATCCTGGTCGCCGCGCAGCGTCCCGTCGGGCTCGATCCGCATGCCATCCCAGCGCATATGGGCCACTATAGAATTTGTGTTCGACCGCTGGCAAACACCGGCGCGGCGCATCGGCACCTTGATCTACTCCTGGCCGTCACGTACGGCCATGACGCAACGGCCCAAATCACAGCACAGCAACGGGATCTAAGGCTAACGATCTTGCTGTGGGGGATAGTAAGAGAAAGCCCGCTCCGGCCCGGCGGTGGAGGTAGCCCTCATGGCGCTATCCATGGATGAGCAGCGCATCCTGGATGAGATCGAACGTGGCCTGGCCACCAGCGACCCGCTGCTGGCATCCCGGATGGCCTCATTCGGCACGCCGCGGGGGCCGCTGACGGCGCGGATGCGCCGGATCCGGCTGCTCGCCTCGTTCGGCACCCTGCTGGTGGTCGCGGTGGTGTCGCTCGTGGTCTATGCGATGGTCCCGTTCCGTGCCTCGGCCGACCGGCCGGCCGGCAACAAGGCCAGCGCATCGCCGGCCCACCCGGCAGTGATGTCGCCGTCCGCCGCGACCGGCAAGCCGGCCACCCCGGCGGCGTCATCCAACGTGGCGGCCAGCCCGGTGCCGCACGCGGTGCGCACCCAGTAGCTGCCCCGCCCTCAGTAGTCGCGGGCCGGCCCAGGTCAGTACTCGCGCCAGAGCTGGAGCAGGTATTGCTCCAGGCCCTCCAGGTCCATCCGGGCGCGCTGGAACTCATCGCTCAGCGGGTCCACGCCCCGCTCGAACAGCTCCTCGTACAGCCGCATGACCTCACGCCGGTTCCGCGCGTACACCCGGACCACGTAGTCGCCCACCCCGCCGGCCATGGTCAGCCGGTCCACCGCGCGGTCCACGGTGAGCTGGCCGCGCAGGTACAGCGTGGCCTTGGCCTCGTCCTCCCAGGCATCGCCGAACAGCGGCGGGGCGGCGTCCCACTCCTCCAGGGTGAGCCGGACCCCGATGTGCTCCTGCAGGCTGCCCACCCAGAGCTGCTCGCGGTTCACGCTGACCAGCGTGCCGACCGGGGCCAGCGGGCCGCCGGGCGCATCCGGGTCCACCCCCGAGTCGTGCACCCGGAACATCCGCCGGTCGGGGAACACGGGCATTTCCAGCCGGATCAGCCGACGGCTCATGTGTCCCCCCTACGCCCGTACGTCTCTCAACTTACTAGCATGCTCCGGCGGCAGGCGGCTGCGGCGGGCATTCCGGCACAAAGACCTAAGCAGTTACGGCGCGCCGCTACCCAGCATCACGTGAGTGGCTGGAGGGACCAACGCTGCTGCTGTGAGCCGCGCGGCGGTGCCCCAGCGGGGTCAGAGTTCCCGCTTCTTGACTTCGTCCCAGAGCTGGCGATAGGCCTGCGCGGCCCGGCTGCGCGGCGCGAACACGCCGACCGGGGCCCGCTCCACCGCCATCCGCTCGATCAGCGACAGCGCGGGGATGGTGGTGGCCGCCACGTCGCCGCGGTCCGCGGGCAGCTGGCTGGCGATCTCCAGGTGCAGCCGCTTGCGCCGGTCGATCATGGAGAAGAACGCCAGCACGCTGGGCGGCTTGCCGTTCATCCCGCCGATGAACTCGGTCAGCTGGTCCAGCGTGCGCAGCGACAGCACGGTCGGGATGAGCGGGATGAGCAGCCCGTCCGCGGCCTGCAGCACGCTCTCGGACAGCAGCGAGATGCCGGGCGGGCAGTCCAGGAAGATGACGTCGTAATCGGCGCTCAGCGGGGCCAGCAGCCGGGCGATCCGCCGGGTCGGCTTCTTGGTCGCCCCGAGGACCAGGTCCAGGTGCCGGTAGGTGAAGTCGGCCGGCAGCAGGTCGAGCCCGTCGAAGTCGGTGCCCTTGATGGCCCCGTCGATCTCCCGGCTGCCCCGGATCAGCGCCTTGCCGCCCCCCTTGACCCGGGGCCGGATCCGGAACAGGAAGCTGGCCGCGGCCTGCGGGTCCAGGTCCCAGAGCAGCACGCGCAGCCCGTCCTGCACGGCCAGGTAGCTGAGGTTCACCGCGGTGGCCGTCTTCCCGACGCCGCCCTTGATGTTGTACGTGGCCAGGATCTTCATAGGCTGGCGGCCCGGCTGGTCAGCGCGCGGAACCGGCGCTCGCTGGCCGGGCTGGCGAACTCGTGGAACCGCCCGGCGAACTCGTCGCGGGCCCGGTGCTGGCGCAGCCCGAGCTGCCCGGCCAGCTCACCCATGGCCAGCAGCGCGGTGACGGGCGTGTCCCGGTCGGCCATCATCTGGCTGGCGAACTCGCGCAGTTCCTGCTGCTGAACCTGGCGGTCCTGGAACTCGCCCAGGCAGTCCTGCAGGCCCTTCAGGTCCTTGACCGCGCGCTGGTGCGCTCGCGGCTCGTACAGCGACGCAAAGAACTCCAGCAGGTAACGCAGTTCCTTGCACCGCTTGCGCAGGTCATGCAGCCGCTCGGCGGGGGAGTCCGGGGTGATCACCAGGCCCTGGCGGAGCACCTTCTGGTGCGCCCGGCGCAGCCGGGCGGCGGCCAGGTCGAGCGCGTCCGGGCCGGTCCTGGCCGGGACCAGGCTGGTGAGCGCGGCCCGCCAGTCGCTGAGCAGCCGGGTGAACCGGGCCGAACGCAGCCCGCGGGCCAGCCGCCGGTACTCCACGCCGCGCTGGCCGACCAGGTGGTCGTGGAACGGGGCCAGCTCGGCCGGCTTGGCCGACACCAGCCCGTCCGCGCTGTCCTGGTAGCCGAGCAGGTAGACGTCCAGGTCGCGGGTGGGGGTGGTGAGATCGCCGAGCCACTTGAACTCCGGGCCGAACTGGGCGGCCAGGCCGGCCGGCAGCACGTCCCCGGCCAGCTTGAGCGCGGACCGGGTGCGGCGCACGGCCACCCGCAGGTCATGCAGGAACTCGGTGTCGATGTCGCGCAGCGTGCCCGGCACGTTGGCCTGGATGGTGTCCAGCAGGTCGAGCAGGATGCTGCGCAGCGCCAGCCGGCCCGGCATGTCCGTGGCCAGCTCGATGGCCAGCTTGTTGCTGTAGTCCTCGGCGTGCCGCCCGGCCGCGGCCAGCGCCGCGTCCAGCGGGCGGCCGGCCGTGCCGTGCTGCCCGGCCGCGGCGGCCAGCA
>DATCUG010000624.1:0-8096 GCA_036567525.1 Streptosporangiaceae bacterium
GCGGTCACCGGTGACCGCAAACTCACCGCACTCGTGGTTCGCTCGCCCCAGGACGCAGGGCTGGAGGAGCGGGAAGCGCCGGTGCCCGGGCCGGGGGAGGTGCTGATCCAGCCGGCCGTCGTCGGGCTGTGCGGCACCGACCTGGACATCGTGGCCGGCCGGATCGACCCGGCCTACGTCCGCTACCCGCTGGTGCTCGGGCACGAGTGGAGCGGCACCGTGCTGGCCGGCGGCGCCGGCCCACTGGCCCCGGGCGGCCGGGTGGTGGTGGAGGGCATTGTTCCGTGTGGCCGTTGCGCACAATGCCGGGCTGGGGAAACGAACCTGTGCGTGACCTACGACGAGATGGGCTTCACCAGAGATGGGGCGGCGGCCGGTTACGCGACGGTCAGCGAAGCACTGGTGCACCCGCTGGCCGATGGGGTGAGCTTCGAAGACGGCGCGCTGGTCGAGCCGGCCTCGGTGGTGTACCGCGGGCTGGCCAGCGTGGCGCCCGCGCCGGGCGTGCGGGCCCTGGTGGTGGGGGACGGCACGGTGGCGCTGCTGGCGGTGCGGCTGCTCCAGTTGTGGTCCCCGGCCGAGGTCGTGCTGCTCGGCCGGCGCCCAGCCCAGGCCGGGCTGGCCTCGGCGGCGGGCGCGGCCCGGTTCGAGACGGACCCGGGGGCGGCCGGGGGCGGCTATGACCTGGTGGTCGAGGCGGCCGGGGCCACCGGGGCGGTGCTCACCGCGCTGGCCGCGGCACGCCGCGGCGGCACCGTGCTGCTGCTCGGCCTGCCGCCGCACGGCGCCACCGCCGCGGTGCCCGTGGATGACCTGGTCAACAACGACCTGACCATCCGGGCCAGCTTCGGCTACACCTCGGCCGCCTGGCGCCAGGTCGTCACCCTGCTCAACGCCGGCCTGCTCAGCCTGGCCTTCCTGGTAACCCACCGCTACCCGCTGAGCGAATGGTCGGCGGCGCTGGACGCCCTCCGCGACCCGGACCCGCCGGGCCCGCGCGGCAAAGTGCTCCTGGACCTCAGCACCCCTTAACGGTGCGAATTTTTGCCCGCATAGGGGCAAAAATTCGCACGCTTGACGCTTGACGGAAGGGCTACCAACTTGTCGGGAGCGGCTGGCCTTCGGTGTAGCCGGCGGCGCTCTGCACGCCGACCACGGCGCGCTGGTGGAACTCCTCCAGGTCGGCGGCGCCGGCGTAGGACGCGGCGCTGCGCAGGCCCGCGGTGATCGCGTCGAGCAGGTCTTCCACGCCGGGATGCTGCGGGTCCAGGTACATCCGCGCGGTCGAGATGCCCTCCTCGAACAGCGCCTTGCGGGCCCGCTCGAACGAGGAGTCGGCCGCGGTGCGCAGCCGCACCGCCCGGGCCGAGGCCATGCCGAAGCTCTCCTTGTACAGCCGGCCGTCCGGGGCGCGGAACGCGTCGCCCGGCGACTCGTACGTGCCCGCGAACCAGGAGCCGATCATCACGTTGGACGCGCCCGCGGCCAGCGCCAGGGCCACGTCCCGGGGATGCCGGACCCCGCCGTCGGCCCACACGTGCGCGCCCAGCCGGCGGGCTTCCTCGGCGCACTCCAGCACCGCGCTGAACTGCGGCCGGCCCACCCCGGTCATCATCCGGGTGGTGCACATCGCGCCCGGCCCGACGCCCACCTTGACGATGTCCGCGCCCGCCGCGACCAGGTCGGCCACGCCCGCCGCGGTGACCACGTTGCCCGCGGCCACCGGGACCTGCGGGCTCACCCCGCGGACCGCGTGCAGCGCACTGATCATCTTGTCCTGGTGGCCGTGCGCGGTATCCACCACCAGCACGTCCACCCCGGCGTCCAGCAGCAGCTTGGCCTTGGCCGCCACGTCCCCGTTGATGCCCAGCGCGGCGCCGACGCGCAGCCGGCCCTGGGCGTCGGTGGCCGGCTGGTACAAGGTGGCCCGCAGCGCACCGGTCCTGGTCAGGATGCCCACGCACCGGCCGGTTTCGTCGACGACCGGCGCGAGACGGTGCCGCCCATCATGCAGCATGCTGAACGCCCGCTGTGGGTCGGTGCCGGCGGGCAGCGTCTGGACCTCGCTGGACATGACGTTGCGGAGCTGGGTGAACCGGTCCACCCCGGTGCAGTCCGACTCGGTGACCACCCCCACCGGGCGGCCGTTCTCGACCACCACGACGGCGCCGTGCGCGCGCTTGGGCAGCAGGCTGAGTGCCTCGCCGGTGGTGTCGGCCGGGCCGAGGGTGATCGGCGTGTCGTGCACCAGGTCGCGGGTCTTCACCCAGGCCACCACGTCCGCCACCACGTCGGCCGGGATGTCCTGGGGCAGGATGGCCAGGCCACCGCGGCGGGCCATCGTCTCGGCCATCCGCCGCCCGGACACCGCGGTCATGTTGGCCACCACGATGGGGATGGTGGTGCCGCTGCCGTCCTGGCTGGCCAGGCTCACGTCCAGCCGGGACGCCACCCCGGAGCGGCTGGGCACCAGGAAGACGTCGTTGTAGGTCAGGTCGTGGGCGGGCGGCCGCCCGGTAAGGAATCGCACTCTTCGATTCTGCCCGCCGCGCGGCGGTGATCTGGTCAGCCGGCCGGGTCAGGAGAACTGGAAGGCCGCGAAGATGATCGCGGTCAGCCGGTCCACCATCTCCTCCCTGGGCAGCCGGACCTCCACGGTGAGCAGGTAGTTGATCCGTTCCAGCATCATCAGCAGGGCCACCCCGGTCAGTTCGGCGTGCCCGGCCGGCGCTTCGCTGCCATCCTTCCGCGCGGCCGCCGTCATGCCCTGGGTGATCGCCTCGGACAGCTTGAACATGACCTGCAGCCCGTCACCGAAGACTTCCTCGCCGACGATCTCCGCCTGGCTGAGGATCCGGATCACCGAGGCGTGCGCGGCGTAGGTATCGCAGAACGCGCTGACCCAGCGGCGCAGCGCGGCCTTACCCGAGTCGTTGCGGGTGACCACGGGGAACTCGTCGACGAGCACGGCCATGTCGATCAGCGCGTCCGACAGCAGCGCCTTGAACAGGTCTTCCTTGTTCGCGAAGTACAGGTAGAACGTGCCGTGCGAGGTCTTGGCCCGGCGCACGATGTCATCCACCCGGACGGCCTGGAAGCCGTTCTCGTCGAACTCGGCCAGGCCCGCTTCGAGCAGCTTCTGCACCGTCTGGCGGCCCTGGGCGCGCAGCTCACGGTCCTGTGCGGGGGCGCCGCCGCCGAGCGAGGGCCGCTTCGGGGTTACGCCGCTGCCGCCGCTGGCCCGCCGGGCCGACGGCGGCCCGCTAGGCGCGGTGGGTGGTTTCGCAGCGTTACCTTCTGGCATGGATCTCCCAGGGGCAGTGCCGGGGCAGACTTCCCGGCTCATGTTCGGAGGGTAGCCTCCCAGCCGTCGAGTCGCTGCATTCGCCCCGCTGGAACGGCGGGTCGGAGCAGCGCGGCTCAGGAACCCAGCACCTGGTCGAGGTAGGGATTGCTGAACCGTCGTGCGGGATCGAGCTCATCGCGCAGCGCGACAAAATCAGCGAATCTAGGGTACACGCCACGCAAGTATGTTGCGTCACGGGTGTGCATCTTGCCCCAGTGCGGCCGCCCGCCGACGGCGGTCATCACCGCCTCTACCTCGCGGAAGTAGTCCTCGTGCGGCGCGCGGTGGAAAACGTGGATGGCGATGTAGCCGGTCGCCCGGCCATGGGCGGTAGACAGCCAGATGTCATCAGGCGGGGCCACCCGGACCTCGATCGGGAAGCTGATCCGCCAGTCCCGCCGGGCGAACAGGGCGCGCACCTCGGCCAGCACCGCGGCCAGGTGCTCCCGCGGCACCGCGTATTCCTGCTCCTTGAACCGGACCCGGCGCGGGCTGGTGAACACCCGGTGCGACGTGTCGGTGTACTGCCGCGCGCCCAGCGCCCGGGTGGCGACCCCGTTGATGGTGGGGATGACGGCCGGGTAGCGCTGGCCCAGCCGGCAGGTCAGGCCGAACAGGGTGTTGGACAGGAACTCGTCGTCCAGCCGGTAGCGCCAGCCGGGCAGCGGCCGGGCCGGGCCCGCCGCCCGGTTGTTCCGCTTGGTCAGGCAGCCGTCGGTGTGCGGGAACCAGTAGAACTCGAAGTGCTCGTTCTCGCTGGTCAGCTCGTCCAGCCGGGCGATCACCTCGGCCCAGCGCATCGGCTCCTCGCGGGCGGTCAGCAGGAACGCCGGGACCACCTGGAATGTCACCGCGGTGAGCACGCCGAGCGCGCCGAGCCCGACCCGGGCCGCCTGGAACAGCTTGCCGTCCTGCTCGGCGGAGCAGGTGATCAGCTCGCCGTCGGCGCGAACCAGTTCCAGCCCGGTCACCTGGGCGGCGATGCCGCCCAGGTCGCGCCCGGTGCCGTGGGTGCCGGTCTGGATGGCGCCGGCCGCGGTCTGCTCCTGGATGTCGCCCATGTTCTGCAGGGCCAGGCCATGCGCGCGCAGGTATTCGTTCAGCACCCGCAGCTGGCAGCCGGCTTCTACGGTGACCTGCCCGGCGGCCGGATCCACCGAGCGCACCGCGCGCAGGCCGTCCGGGCGGAGCAGCACCCCGTCGGTCACCGCCACCGGGGTGAAGGAGTGGCCGGACCCGGTCATCCGGACGGCCAGCCCGTCCCGGGCCGCCCCGGTGACCGCCTCGGCCAGTTCGCCCGCTGACCGGGGGGTGAGCACGCGGCGCGGGGCCGCGGTCTGGTTGCCGGCCCAGTTCTGCCAGCGGGCTGCTGCGGTGGTGACCATGCCCGGACCCTACCCGCCGGGCCGGGCGGCGGCGGGAACAGCTGGCACAGAAGGTGCTTCTTACCGCAAAGCCGTAGTCAGGTATCTTTCCCGGCCTCCGTGGCGGCCGGTCTTCCAGCCGGAGCGGCCCCGCTTATATGGTTGATCACGCGATGAGACGCCTATCCCGGCGCCAACCGCCGACCTCAGCCGCTGCCTCGCCCGTGGGGCGAATGATGGCGGTAGGTGGGGCATTTGTCCTGCTGGCCACCACGATAGGGCGGACCTACCCGGTGCCGGCCGGCCCGCACGCCGCGGCCAGCCCGTCGCCCACCCCGTCCCGCGCCGCCGCGAGCAGCACCTTCCACCAGATCTACCTGCCCGACCTGCTGGTGATCGAGCCGTCTGGGCTGAGCGCCGGGCAGCTCAAGAAGCTGGGCCGGATCAGCGGGGTGCGCAGCACGGTGTCGGCGGACGGCGCCGCGGTCAAGCTCGGGAACGCGGCGAAGCCGGTCAACGTGCTCGGGGTCAACCCGGCGCGGTTCCGGTCCTGGACCCCGCTGGCCACCGCCTCGGATCAGCGGCTGTGGACCGCGCTGGAGCGGGGCCACTTCGTGACCTCGGACAGCCTGGCCCGGCAGCGGCGGCTGCACCCCGGCGCCCGGTACCGGCTGGGCAACACGGGGCAGCAGGACCTGATCCTCGGCGGGTCAGCCCCGCTCGGCATCTCCGGCATCGGTGCGCTGGTGAACAGCAAGTCCTCACCTGGGCTCGGCCTGATCCCCGGGGTGCTGGCCCTGATCAGCGCGCCTGGTGACAGCATGGCCGCGCTGACCAAGGCGGTCCGGCACATCGCGGGCAAGACCGCCACCCTGATCAGGCTGCGCAGCCAGCGGCAGCAGCTTCCGGTCGACTCGGCGGCCGGTGGCAGCCGCCCGGCCACGTACCTGCAGCTGTTCCAGGACTCGGCGGCTAAGTTCTGCCCGGGGATGTCGTGGACCGTGCTGGCCGCAATCGGGCAGATCGAGAGCGGTGACGGCAGCAACCCGGGCCCGTCCAGCGCGGGAGCGCTCGGGCCGATGCAGTTCATGCCGTCCACCTGGGCGGCGTGGGGGATCACCGCGTTCGGCGAGACTGGGGCGCCGAACATCATGGACCCGTTCGACGCGGTCCCGTCGGCCGCCCGGATGCTGTGCGCGGACGGCGCCGGCACCCCGGCGGGCCTGCGTGGCGCGGTTTTCGCCTACAACCACGCCACCTGGTACGTCAACGAGGTGCTCGCGCTGGCCGCGGAGTATGCCCGCGACTACGGCTGAGCCAGCCGTGCGGTGCAGTCCCGGCCGGCTGGTTGGATAGGTCCATGGCGGACTATGACGCGTTCCTGCTGGTGTCCTTCGGCGGGCCGGAGGGGCCCGATGACGTCATGCCGTTTCTGGAAAACGTGACCCGTGGCCGGGGTGTCCCGCCGGCCCGGCTGGCCGCGGTGGCCGAGCACTACTACGCGTACGGCGGGGTCAGCCCGATCAACCAGCAGTGCCGGGACCTGCTCGCCGCGATCGGCAAGGACTTCGCCGCGGCCGGCGTCGACCTGCCCGTGTACTGGGGCAACCGCAACTGGACGCCCTACCTGACTGACACGGTGCGGGAGATGGCCGCGGCCGGGGTGCGCCGGGCGGTGGCGTTCGTGACGTCCGCCTACGGCTCCTACTCGAGCTGCCGCCAGTACCTGGACGACATCGAGCGGGCCCGGGCCGGGGCCGGCCCGGATGCCCCGGAGATCCACAAGATCCGGCACTTCTTCAACCATCCCGGCTTCATCGAGCCGTTCGCCGACGCCGCCATCCGCGCGGTCGGGTCGCTGCCCGCCGCCGCCCGCGAGCAGGTCCCGCTGGTGTTCACCGCGCACAGCGTGCCGGCGGCCATGGCGGCGGCCAGCGGCCCGCCACCCGGCGGCCGGTACCCGGCCCAGCTAGCCGAGGCGGCCGGGCTGATCGCCAGCCGGGTCAGCGCGGCCACCGGGGATCACCCGTGGCAGCTCGTCTACCAGAGCCGCAGCGGCCCGCCCAGCCAGCCATGGCTCGGCCCGGACGTGTGCGACCACCTGACCGAGCTGGCCGCGGCCGGTGCGCCGGGCGCGGTGCTGGTCCCGGTCGGGTTCATCACCGACCACATGGAGGTCGTGCACGACCTGGACGTCGAGGCGGCGGAGCGGGCCCGGGAGCTGGGCCTGCCGCTGGCCCGGGCGGCCACCCCAGGGTCGGATCCGCGCTTCGTGTCCATGATCACCGAGCTGGTCACCGAGCGCCTGGACGGCTCGGTCGCGGCAGCCGCACTGGGCACGTTCGGGGCGGCCGAGAACTTCTGCCGCCCGGATTGCTGCCGGTGGGCCACTCCGGCCGGCCCGACCGGCCAGGCGGGCGCATGAGCGGAGCGGAGGAGCCGGGCGCGCTGCTTGAGCTGGCCCGCTCGGCCGCTGAGGAGGCGGCCCGGATGCTGGCCAGCCGCCGGCCGGCCGGCCCGGCCGGGCGGCCCGAGGTGACGGACACCAAATCCAGCCCGACCGACGTGGTGACCGAGATGGACCGGGCCGCGGAGGCAATGATCACGGAGCGGATCAGGGCCGAGCGGCCCGGGGACGCGATCCTCGGCGAGGAGGGCGGCGAGTCCGGGCAGGGCCGGGTGCGCTGGATCGTGGACCCGCTGGATGGCACGGTCAACTACCTGTATGGGCTGGCTGACTGGGCGGTCAGCATCGCGGCCGAGGTGGACGGCAAGGTGCTGGCGGGGGTCGTGGCCATCCCGCGGCACGGTGAGCTGTTCACCGGGCTGGCCGGGCAGGGCAGCTGGCTGCATCAGGCCGAGGGGCCGGCCGTGCGGTTGCAGTGCAACACCGGGGTGCCGCTGGGCCGCGCGCTGGTGGCTACCGGGTTCGGCTACGGGCGGTCCCGCCGGGTCGTCCAGGGCGAAGTGGTCGCGGCCGTGCTGCCCCAGGTCCGGGACATCCGCCGCGGCGGCTCATGCGCGGTCGATCTGTGCTCGGTGGCGGCTGGGCGGGTGGACGCCTTCTACGAGCGGGGCGTGAACTACTGGGACTATGCGGCGGGCGGGCTGATCGCCGCCGAGGCCGGGGCCCGGGTGGGTGGGCTGGCCGGCGGGCCGCCCAGCCCCGAGCTGGCCATCGCCGCGGCGCCCGGCCTGTTCGCCGAACTGCAGGGCCTGCTGGCCACCCTGGACCCGGAACGCGACGCTGTTTAGTCGGGGGGACGACCCCCCGGGCCCCCCGATCGCCGCTTCGCGCCGAACGCCGACTCGGCGGGAACACGCCTCCGGCGCGCCCCGCCTCGCCAGCGAAGCCGGGCTTGCTCAGCGCGTCGGCTCGGCGAGTA
>DATCUG010000625.1:0-8992 GCA_036567525.1 Streptosporangiaceae bacterium
CGCCCAGATCGGCATGGACCCGGCCGTGCTGGCCGCCACGCTGGCCGAGTACAACGCGGCCGCCGGGGCCGGCCGGGACGACCGGTTCGGCCGCCACCACCCATTCAGCCAGCACCGGGCGGAGCCGCGCGTGACCGCGCCCACCGGACGGATCGCCGTGGTCACCGGCGGGGCCGGCGCCATCGGCGGCAGCATCGTGGCCGCTCTGGCCAGTTCCGGGCACCGGGCCGTGGTCATGGACCAGGCCGGCCACCCGCCGGTGGATCTGGCCGACGAGCAGCAGGTCCGGGCGGCCGCCGCCGCCGTGCTGGACCAGCATGGCCAGTGCGACGTGCTGGTACACGCGGCCGCCGCGTTTGACCGGGCCGGCCTGGCCGGGGTGGACCTGGCCGCCTGGCGCCGGGTGCAGGCGGTGAACGTGGAGTCGGCGCTGCTGCTGGCCCAGGCGTTCGTGCCCGGCATGGCCGCCCGCGGCTTCGGCCGGATCATCTTCGTGGTGTCCGACACCATCTGGTCCCCGCCGGCCGGGGACATGCTGCCGTACGTGACCAGCAAGGGCGCGCTGGTCGCGCTGGCCCGGACGCTGGCCGTCGGCCTGGGCCGGGACGGCATCGCGGTCACCTGCGTGGCCCCCGGGCTGACCGACACCCCGGCGGCCCGGGCCGGGCAGCCGGCCGCCGCGTTCGACGGCGTCCGGTCCCGCCAGGCGCTGCCCCGCACCCTGGTCCCGCAGGACGTGGCCAGCACGGTCGCGTTCCTGGCCTCCGACGCCGCCGCCGCGCTCACCGGCCAGACCCTCTGCGTAGACGGCGGCCTAATCCTCCGCTAGCCGTGCGCCTGATTCATCAGCGCGGTGAGTTTGCGGTCACCGGTGACCGCAAACTCACCGCACTCATGCCTGGCCGCGCTGGTTGAGGGCGCCGGGGGCGCCCCCGAGGTACGAGCAGAACACGCCGTCTGGGTCCCAGCGGCGACGCACCTCACTCAGCCGGCGGAACGCCGAATCGGAGATGAAGCGGTCGTGGCGTCGCTGGAAGTCGGTGTCGCCGAGATACACGCCGCAGCCGGCGGCCGCCAGCTCAGCGGTCCGGCGGTGCACCCACTCGGCGTACCGCTCGTCGTCGGCCGGGTCGGTGAAGATCGCGTAGGTGGCCAGGTACACGTTGGCTTCCACCGAGAACGCCATGTCCGGCAGCGGCCGCGACGGCGCCCAGCCGTACCAGATCGAGAACGAGTGCTCGGTCGGCAGCTCCGACCAGATCCGGTGCAGCGCCGGGGTCAGTTCCGCCGCCGACGCGTCGCTCCAGGTGCAGTCCACGAGGTACCGGTGCCCGGTGGGATTCTGCAGCGTCTGCGCCTCGTTCTCGGCCGCGATCGTGGTCAGCCCCCGGACGTGGCCCAGCCGCCGCCCGGCCAGCGGGCCCGCGTCGAACGGAGCCAGCCGCCCCACCACCTCGGCCTCGGAGTCGCCCATCACGGTCGTGTGCAGCAGCAGCACGGTGCCGTCCGGGCGGCGCACCCCGTCGTCGAGCGGCACCCCGGGCAGCCGGGTCGCGGCCACCACCGGCTCCACCGACCGGTGCAGGCCAGGCAGGATGTCGTGCAGCCAGGCCAGCAGCGGGCCGGCCTGCTCCAGCGGGAACGTCCAGGTGTCCTGCACCATGACCGGCGGCTTCGGGTGCGTGCGGAGGTAGAACCGGGTGACCAGGGCCGGGAAGCCAGGCCCGGCGCCGCGCGCGGCCCAGTACAGGTCGGCATGCTCGGATTCGCCGGCGTGCACCAGCCGCCCGTCGGCCGTCACCGCATCGATGCCCAGCACGTTCTCGCAGGCCCAGCCCCAGACCCGGCCGTTCCAGCCCTGCCCGCCCTGCAGCAGGTAGCCGCCCAGCCCGACGGACTCGCAGTGCCCGCCGGGGAAGGCCCGGCCGTGGGCGGCCAGGAACGGGGCCAGTTCGGTGCCGGCGCGCACGGCCGGCCGCACCGTGGCCACCCCGGTGGCCGGGTCGTACCGCATGTCCCGCAGCTCGCCCAGGTCGATGAGCAGCGCGTCGTCGCGCACGCTCCACACCGCCCAGGAGTGCCCGCCGGCCCGCACCGACACGCGCAGCCCGCGCTCCCGGGCCCAGCGCACCCCGGCCACCAGGTCGGCGTCGTCCGCGGCCAGCAGCACCGCGGCCGGGTACCGGTCCGGGTGCCGCGCATTGAACACCCGGCCGGTCCGGGCGGCCTCGTATCCGGGCTGGCCACGCTCCACGAACAAGCCGGTGAACTCACCCAATGACGGCCGCACCCCCACCCGTGGCAAACCTTGACATTCGCCTGGCGGAACGTGATTTTATTAGCCGAGAACATCGCGATGCAAGACCAAGCACCCACGAGGGAGCGGCATGGACGTCGGCCTGGCCATGACGGCGCGGAACCACCCGGACAGCCCACGGCCGCTCACCGAGATCTACCAGGAGGTGCTGGACGAGGCCGTGCTCGGCGAGCAGCTTGGCTTCCACAGCTGGTGGCTGGCCGAACACCACTTCGCCGAAGACCAGCACAACCCCTCGCAGTTCCCGCTGCTGGCTGCGGCGGCCACCCGGACCAGCACGATCCGGATCGGCACCTACGTGCTGCTGCTCCCGCTGCACAACCCGATCCGGGTGGCCGAGGACGCGGCCAGCGTGGACATCCTGTCCCACGGCCGGCTGGACCTGGCCATCGGCGCCGGGCCGATGCCCAGTGAGTGCGCGGTGTTCGGCATCGACCCGAAAGAGTCGTTCGGCCGCACCTACGAGGCGCTCGAAGTCATCGAGAAGTGCTTCAGCGACGAGGAGTTCACCCACCAGGGCAAGTACTTCACGTTCCGCAACGTGAAGATGACGACCAAGCCGGTGCAGCAGCCCGGCCCGCCCATTTATCTGGCCGCGCTCGGCCCGCAGAGCCTGACCCGGGCCGGTGAGCGCGGCTACAGCCTGGCCTCGATGGTGCACACCCCGCTCTACCCGCGGTTCCTCGAGGCCCAGGCGGCGGCCGGCCGGACCCGGGCCGACTTCCGCCTGCTGTCCGGCCCGCTGGCCGTGCACGTCGCGCCGACCCGGGACCAGGCCTGGGACGAGGCCGAGCGGGGGCTGCACTGGTGGGTCGAGTTCTACCGGCGGCGTGGCATGCAGATGCCACTGGCCCCGGTGGGTGAGCTGCGCCACGACCCGAAGGCGGCCATCTACGGCGTCCCGTTCGCGGTCGGCACGCCGGATCAGGTCATCGAGAAGCTGCGCGGCTACGCCGGCCTGCCGATGGACGAGATGTCCCTCCAGTTCCACCATCCCGGCATGGACCCGGCGGCGGTCGCGGCGAGCATGCGGCTGTTCGCCGCCGAGCTGATGCCGGAGATCAGCACCTGGGGCAGCTGATGCGCGGGCTGCATCACATCGGCTACTGGACCGACGACCTGGACGCCGCCATGGCCCAGGCCGGGCGCCTGCTCGGGGTGGGCCCGTTCCAGGTGCTGGCGCACGTCGACCTGGGCGACTTCCGGTTCCGCGGCGAGCCGGCCGTGCTCGACCACAGCGCCGCGTTCACCGCCTGGGGACCGGTGCTGCTGGAACTGAACGTGGCGCACGACGTGCAGCCGGCCGCCCTCCGCGACGCACTCGGCATCCGGCCCGGCGCGGTCAGCCACGTCGCCTGGACAACCGAAGACCTTCCTGCCGAACGCCAGCACCTGGCCACGGCCGGCTGCCCCCTGCTCACGACGTCGGTGGGCGGGGCGGTCGCCGACTGGTTCGGCGGCGGCTCGCTGTTCGGCCATCCGATCGAAGTCCACCAGCCGACCGAAGGCGTGCTCTCCTTCTGGCAGTCGCTGGCCTGACCGAACCGCCGCGCCGAGGCACCCACCACCACATGACTGATTCACTCATGCGCTCAGGACCGCCTGAATGATTCAGCCAGGTGGTTGGTGCCGGGGCGCTTACCCCGCCAGTGGGCGGGCGGCAGTTACCCAGCGCATGGCGTTATGCATAGAAATCTCGCCGGTCGACGGGTCAGTGAACGGCGCGACCGCGGCCTCGATGGCGGCGCGGACGGGAGCCCGGCCGGCGTCCTGTACCGCCCGGGTGCCGCCGGCCGAGCCGATCAGCCCGCGCACCGCGTCGGCCTGGCTGGCGTACCGCCACACGCACTCAACCTCGCCTTCGGCTACTTGCTGCAGGCCGGCCGCGGTGAGCGCGGCGGCCAGGTTCTCCGTGGTGAGCGCGTAGGGGGCGTGGTCGGCCTGCCGCCGCGGCGGGCTGAGCGCGGCCATGGCCAGGTGCACGGCGGTCGATTCGGCCCGCTCCGGCGCGGCGAAGGTGCCGATCGCGACCAGGCCACCGGGCCGGACGACCCGGGCCGCCTCGGCCAGCGCGGCCGGCGGGTCTTCGGCGAACTGGACCGCGTTGACGCCGGTCACCACGTCGAACTCGGCGTCGCCGAACGGCAGGCTGGCTAGGTCGGCCAGCCACAGCTCGGCGGTGGGCAGCTGGTCCCGGGCGACCTGGAGCAGGCCGGGGGTGACGTCCAGGCCGGTCACGGTGGCGCCGCGCTGCTGGGCCAGGTCCAGCAGCAGGCCGGTGCCGCAGCCGGCGTCCAGCAGCCTCGTCCCGGGGCCGGTGCCGGTGGCGTCCAGGATGGCCTCGAACAGCGGCTGGTTGTGCGGCTCGGCGAACCGGGCCCAGCCTTCCGGGTCGCTGCCCCACAGGCCCTGCTGCAGCTGGGCCGCCGCGCTGAGCGGGCCGGCCGTCCGCCAGCCGGTCATGCCGCGTCCGGAGGCGTGATGTTCTGGTTCAGCCGGAACACGTTGCCCGGGTCGTAGGCCGCCTTGACCTGCCGCAGGCGGCGCAGCGTGGCGCCGTAGGCGACCTGGCCGGCGGCCTGCTCGTCGTGGTCCATGAAGTTGACGTAGGCCCCGCCGGAGCAGACCGGCTGCAGCGCCGCGAACGTGTCCCGGACCCAGCCGATCTCCCGTTCGGTGTCGTCCGGCGACCGCCAGCTGGCCGGGATGTTGATCAGCCAGCCCGCGTCGCGGTGCGGGAACGCGGTCGCGTCCGGGGCCACCCGGGTGATGGCGCCGCCCAGGCTGAGCAGCTCGATCTGGGATACCTCGGAGCCAAGCCGCTGGCCCTGGGCGATGACCACGTCGATCAGGTCCGGGGAGAGCCCGGCGGCGAACGTGGCTTTGACGTAGGAGAGCAGGCCGGGGCCGAAGAACTCGTCGCCCTCGGTCTGGATGGCGCGGAACGGGGTGACGGTGAGCTCACTGGCCACCGGGCCGAGGTCGTCCCGGAGCGCGGCGAGCAGTTCGCGGCCCACGTCCGGCTCGCCAGACCACTCGATGACCGACATGATCCCGGGCCGGCCCACCAGGGCGGCGGGCATCCAGGGCAGCGGCGCGGCCTGGCGGGCGAAACTCGTCCACAGCAGCTCATCGGGCGCCCCGCCGCCGATGACCTGCTGGGCCCGGCCGAGCACCTGGTGCGCGGCGCTCATCTCGTGGAACATCCGCAGCACGGTGAGCTGGCTGAGTTCGTGCAGCGCGAACTCGAACTCGGTGACCACGCCGAAGTTGCCGCCACCGCCGCGGATGGCCCAGAACAGGTCCGGGTTCTGGCCGGCCGCGGCGTTGACCGTGTGCCCGCCGGCGGTGACCACCTCGGCTGACTGGAGGCTGTCGATGGTCAGCCCGAACCGGCGCATGAGCCGGCCCACGCCGCCGCCCAGGGTGAGCCCGGCCACCCCGGTGTGCGAGATCACCCCGGCCGGGACGACCAGCCCATGCCGCTGGGTGGCCTGGTCCAGGTCGCGGAGCAGCGCCCCGCCTTGCACCCGGGCCCGCCGGGTGACCGGGTCCACGGACACCTGGTTCATCAGGCGCAGGTCGATGACCAGCCCGCCGTCGCAGGTGCTGAACCCGGGCAGGCTGTGCCCGCCACCGCGGACCGCGATGACCAGGCCCTGGGCCCGGGCGTAGCCGATGGCGGCGGCCACGTCGGTGGCGGTCCGGCAGCAGGCGATCAGGGCCGGGCGCCGGTCGTGCATGGCGTTCCATACCGCGCGCAGCTCGTCGTAGCTGGGGTGGCCTGGGTCGATGAGCTGGCCGCTGAAGCCCGGGATGACCTGGGTGGTACCGATCACGACCGCACCATTCGCCGCATCGCCACGTCACCATCCGCTCTGAGGCCAGGGATCTGGCCTTCAGCTACGTATAACTTTATATATAACTCTAGAGATACCATGGCCACCGGTGACGGGCAAGGGAGGGACCAGGGTGACCTCGGACCGGGGACGGGCTGCGGCCAGGGCAGGCGCCGACGGCGCCGGCGGCCAGGCGGCGGCTCGTGAGCTGGCTGTCGTGCTGCACGATCTGGGCTGGCTGCTGCCGCGCACGGTCGGGCTGGCCGCCGCCCGGCAGGAGCCGCTGCCCGCGTCGGAGCTCGAGGTCATGCGGCTGCTGGTGCGCCGCCCCGGGCTCAGCGTCAACGACGTGGCCCGCGAACTGGGCCTGCAGCCGAGCAACGCCAGCACAGCGATCCGGCTGCTGATCGCCCGGGGCACGCTGGAACGGCGGCAGGACCGCGCCGACGCCCGGGTGGCCCGGCTGTACCCGACCGCGGCGGCCTACGCGGCGCGGGACCGGCGCGAGCAGTCCTGGGGCGAGCAACTCGCCGGGGTGCTGGCCGGGCTGCCGGCCGCCGACCGGGAACAGCTCGCCGCAGCCCTGCCCGCCCTGCGGCGGCTGGCCGCCCGGCTGGCGGGCGACCCGGCAGCGGGATAGCACCCGCAGTGAAAGCGCCCGCAGGCCGTGCGGCCTGCGGGCGCTCCCTGGCGACCTCCGTAGTTACATCCCAGACGGGTCCTGGAACCGGTGGTGCCAGCGCCCGATCCGGTGCCGGGGACCCGGCATTCCGGTCCGGCCCTGGCCGGTGGCCCGCTGCCGGCCGGTGCTGAACGTGGCCGCGGTGGCGGCACCGTTCCCGTCGAGGGTGACGTTCACCGGGTTGGTGAGTCCGAAGTTCTGGCAGTTGAGGTTGGTGAACGACATGTTCAGCCGGTTGGCCAGGAACGTGAGCAGGTTGTTCCCCACCCCAGGCACCGGCGAGGTGCCGGTGGCCAGCAGGGCCTGGTTGCCGGCCAGGAACGCGGTCTGGATGTTGACCATGTTCTGGCAGTACGCCGCCGGGCTGTCCACCGCGTTGTTGAATGGCGAGACCGGCGGCTGGCCGACCTCGGCCCGGTACAGGTTGGTCTTCTGCACGCTGAGCGCGTTGTTGACCAGCACCATCTCGTCGTTCTCCGGCACCAGCGCGATCGGGCCGCGCTGGTTGCGGGCCGCGGACAGTTCGTTCAGGGCCTGCGAGGTGCCAGGCGCGCCCGCGTTGGACAGGTCCGGCGCGGTGAACGGCGTGCAGCCGAGCGTCGGGTCCAGGAACGCATCCAGCAGCGCGTCGTCACTGCCGTTGTTGACCACCGTGCCGTTGGGCATCGCCGCCTTGTTGGCCGCGTTGTCCTGCGCAGTCTGCCCGTTGCCGTCGAGCAGGTACTGCGTGGTCACGTTGTCGCTCTGGTCCTGGTCGATCATGTTGAAGTTGCGGGTGGTCGGGCACGGCTGGCCGGTCTTCGGGGAGACACCCGTGGCCGGGATCCGCAGCCGGCCTGCCCGCTCGGCCTGGAACGCGGCGTTGAAGAAGCCGATCCCGTTGCAGAACGACACCTGGCCGAAGATCGACCCGTTCAGCCCGCTGACGCACCGGCCCTGGGCCAGCGCATCCGCGGTGGCGCCGACCTGAGTCAGGTTCGTGCCGTTGAAGCCGACGTCGATGGTCACGATGGCGTGCCGGGGCAGCGTGGGCACCGCCGGCGTGGCCGCGGGCTGAGTGCCCTGCGTGATCACCAGCGGCTCGTACACGCTCAGCTGGCCGGTCCTCGGGTTCAGGATGGTGGCCTGCACGAACGCGCCGAGGGCGCCGGAGTTGGCCATGGTGCAGCCGGAGGCGGCCGGTGACATCCCGTTCGGCCCGGTGAGCTGGTACGGCGTGGCCAGGCCTTGCGCGCTGAGCGGGTTGGCCGGCACGACGATGTCGCACGACACGTTGGCCGCGGCCGGAGCCGTGCTGGCCGTCGCCGACGCGGTGGCGGACGGGCAGATGACCGGTGTCGCCGTGCCCGATGCCGTCGCCGTCGCCCCGGCGGCCGTGGGCGCCGCCGTGGCGGGTGCCGTGCTGGCCGTGCTCGCTGCCGATGAGGTCGCGGCGGCCGTCGCCGGCGTGGCCGCGCCGGCCGCGCTCGCCGCGGTGGTGGCCGGCGTGGTAGCCGGCGTGGTGGCCGGCGCGGTGCTGAGCGGAGCGGCCGTGTTGGCCTGGGTCGCCGCCTGTGCACTCGCCGTCGGCGCGGCGGATGACGCCGTAGCCGCCGCGGTGGCCGATGTGGCCGGTGTGGCACAGACTCCCGCCAGGTTGGCGGTGTTGCTGGCGGCGCCGAATACGGTCCCGAGGCCTGGCGTGATCAGCAGGGCCACGCCCAGTCCGATCACTACCGCCACCACGCCCACGATCGCAACGAGTCTTCGCCGCGACCGCCCGGAACCCCAACTGTCTGGGTAGGCCACGTGTGGCCCCCTTCCCCTTTCCGAGATCCCGCTCCCGGCCGATCACAGTAGACCCAGCCGTCCGCATTTGAGACCGAATCGACATACTTCGGTAAGGAATTTTCCAGGCATAGTTCAGCCGGGACAGCAAAGCCGGAGAGGTTGGCTACGAACAGCCGTCGTACCAGGTCAGCTACGGAGGCCCGGCGCCTGCCCGCTCGGAGATGAGCGCCCGAAGACGGTGCGGGCAGCACAACAGCGAAACGCTCCATGCCATTTGGGGCAAGCCTCCAAGAATGGCACGGAACCGCTCTCGCGGCAAACTGATCCCAGCGACGTACCTTAGCGGGTAGCGGGGTAGGCCGGACCGGCCCGCCGCTCCCCGCC